>CAZQWZ010000107.1:0-8925 GCA_964596935.1 uncultured Roseivirgaceae bacterium | reverse complement strand
AAACAACAATTATTTTGTAGAATTGTACAATCAAAAAATTACTAATCAAAATACACAATTATGAACCAACGAATGCTTTGGACACTCCTATTGGCGGTGTTCATGGGAAGTGCTTATGCACAAGAAGGACGTATTAAATTTGAGGAATACGAACTTGACAATGGATTGCACGTAATCCTGCACCAGGATAACACAACTCCTATTGTAACCGTTTCTGTTTTGTACCATGTGGGGTCTAAAAATGAGCCCGAAGGAAGAACAGGATTTGCTCACTTTTTCGAACATCTTATGTTTGAAGGTTCGCCTAATATTGAAAGAGGCGAGTATATGAAAATTATACAGGCTGCTGGTGGCACATTAAATGCCAATACTAGCCACGATAGAACTTTCTATTACCAAACGCTTCCTTCAAATCAATTAGAACTAGGGCTTTATATGGAATCGGAACGAATGCTACACGCAAAAATTGATTCTACAGGCATTGCTACTCAAAAAGAAGTGGTAAAAGAAGAAAAAAGGATGCGTATTGATAACCGCCCTTATATGAGTTTCCAAGAAAAAATGTTTGGAGCAGCTTATAAAGGAACCAATTACGAGTGGACTCCCATTGGATCGTTTGCCGATATTGACGCAGCAACGGATCAAGATTTTACCGATTTTTATAACACATTTTATGTGCCTAATAATGCCACTTTATCTATAGCAGGCGATATTGATAAAGCACAAACAAAAGAGCTTATTGCTAAATACTTTGCTGAGATAAAAAGAGGGACCAAAGAAATTTATAGACCCAATATTACAGCTCCTGATATGGGAGGCGAAGCAAAAGAAGTTGTATTTGATAACATTCAATTATCTGCGGTTATGTATGGCTACAGAATGCCAAAACAAGGCACTGATGATTATTATGCCTTGCAAATGCTAACCACCTTGCTTTCGGGCGGGCAAAGTTCTAGGCTTTATAAAGAGTTGGTTGATAACGAAGAGGTGGCTGCTCAGGTATTTGCTTTCCCTTATTCCCTCGAAGAAGGTGGTTTGTTTATTACCATTGGGCTTGCCAATTTGGGCAAATCGCCCGAAGAGTTAGATGCTGCTATGCAAAAGCAAATTGATTTAGTTAAAGCGGAGCTTATTAGTGATACGGAGTATCAAAAGCTTCAAAATCAAATGGAAAATAATTTCATTTCTAGCAACTCAACCGTGCAAGGTGTAGCCGAAAGTTTGGCAGATTATCACGTTTATTTTGGCGATGCCAATTTGGTAAACAATGAAATAGATCGCTATATGAAAGTTACAAAACAAGACATTATGGATGTTGCTAAAAAATATCTTACCAAAGATAACAGAGTAACTCTTTACTATTTACCTAAATCAGCTCAGCAAAAACCTGAAGATGCTGAGGTAAAAGAAGATAACTAGTTATAAAATGAATTATCAAAAAGAAAACACACTACAGCACGTCATTGCGAGGCACGAAGCAATCTTATCTAGCTTAATTGTATTAGACAAAGAGATTCTTCACCCCTTTAAAAAGGGATTCTGAATGACGAAAAAATTGTTTTCTTTTAGAATCATAAATGAAAAAATGAAAATGAAAAAAATATTTATATACATATTTGCATTGGCTTTTACCAGCAATGCTTATGCGCAAGTTGATAGGAGCAAATTACCAGAGCCCGCTCCTGCAAAATCAATCCAAATTGGAGATTATGAATCGTTTACTCTAAAAAATGGATTACAAGTGTTTGTGGTCGAAAACCATAAATTGCCCAGAGTAACGCTAAGTTTAGTTTTTGATCACGATCCAGTGATGGAAACCGACAATGTTGGATATGTGGATATGGTGGGCACCATGCTACGTAGAGGAACCACAACAAGAACCAAAGAAGAAATAGACGAAGCAATAGATTTTATTGGTGGTAGCCTTGGTGCTAGTGCAACTTCTGTTTTCGCTTCTTCTTTAACAAAACATCAAGATAAATTATTGGTTTTGATGACAGATATTTTATTAAATCCAATTTTTCCTGAAGAAGAATTAGAGAAAATTAAAACACAAACAATTTCTGGTTTAGCTGCGGCAAAAGACGATGCCAATAGCATATCTAGCAATGTAACTACTGCTTTGGTGTATGGCAAAAACCATCCTTACGGAACATTAACAACCGAAGAAACGGTGGGCAATATTAAAATTGATGACATTAAAAACTACTATCAAACCTATTTTAAGCCAAACATTGCCTACCTCGCCATTGTAGGTGATATTGATGTAAAAGCAGCTAAAAAATTGGTTAAAAAGCATTTTTCTAAATGGGAAAAAGGCGAAGTACCAACAGCAAGCTATGAAATGCCAAAAGCACCTGAAAAAACATTCGTTGCCTTGGTAGATAAACCTTCGGCTGTACAGTCTGTTATTGATATAACCTACCCAGTTGAACTTAAAACAGGAACTCCTGATGTTATTAAAGCAAGAGTGCTTAATCAAATTTTAGGTGGTGGTTCTTCTGCTCGTTTGTTTACTAATTTGCGTGAAGACAAAGGATTTACCTATGGCGCGTATTCTTCACTTTCGAGTGATGTATTAGTGAGTTCGTTTAGTGCAAACGCCAGTGTTAGAAACGAAGTAACCGATAGTGCATTCAATGAGTTTATTATTGAACTAAACACTATTAAAACGGAAGATGTTAGCGAAGAAGAAATCAATTTAGCCAAAAGCTCAATAGCTGGCAGTTTTGCCCGTTCGTTAGAACGCCCTCAAACCGTAGCTAGGTTTGCAATTAATGCAGCTCGTTATAATTTACCTGAAGGCTATTACGCTAACTATCTTAAAAATGTGCAGGCTGTAACTATTGCAGATGTAAAAGCCACGGCTCAAAAATACATTCACCCTGATAAAGCGTATTTTACTGTTGTTGGTAAGGCCTCTGATATTAAAGAATCGCTTGCTGCCTTTGGTGAAGTTAAGTATTTTGATAATTATGGCAATGAATATACACCTAGTGATGCACCTCAACTACCAACAGGCTTAACAGCCGAAAAAGTACTTGCAGACTATATTAAAGCTATTGGTGGTGAAGAAGCCATAATGAGTATAAAGTCTGTAAAAATCGTAAGCGAAGCTGAAATTCAAGGACAAAAACTATCCATTACTACCTATAATGTTAGCCCAAATAAATCATTGCTATCAATTGTAATGGGCGGTATGATGGAAGTTCAAAAGCAGGTTTTTGATGGAACCAATTACGCTGAGTATTCGCAAGGCAATAAAGCTCCTGCAGATGAGAATAAAGCCAAAGATGCCATGATTGAAGCCTCATTAATTCCTGAAATTAATTATGAAAAACATGGGGTAACAATAAAATTAGCGGCTATTGAAAAAGTGGGAGATGATTATGCTTATGCAGTTAAAGTAACTTTCCCAAGTGGTAAAACAACCACTAATTACTTCGATATTAAATCAGGGCTTAAAGTAAGGGTAACTAGTTTTATAACTACACCACAAGGCGAAATGGCTCAAAATATTGACTTTAAGGACTATTCTGATGAAAGTGGCGTATTAATACCTCACTTAGTAATAATTCCTATGGGGCCAATGAAGTTAGAAGCGAAGGTTACTTCTGTAGAAATTAATGGTAAGGTTGACGAGGCCATATTTAAAATAGAATAAAAGCACAATTGGTAATTGACAATTATTAACTATCAATTTTGAAATTGGGTTTGCAAGTTTAGATTTAATCCCTATCTTTGCAGCCCGGTTTTAGAATACTCGATTATTAAAATATAATGAAAAGAACATACCAACCTTCGGAACGTAAAAGAAGAAACAAGCACGGTTTTAGAACAAGAATGGAATCTGCTGCAGGACGTTCAGTTTTAGCTAACAGAAGAGCTAAAGGAAGAAAAAAATTAACAGTATCTTGCGAAAAAAGGCATAAAAGATAATTAGTCTTTAAGCTATTCTATTTATCAAATGGAAAAGTTTGATAAAATAGCACAACACACATTTAAGAAATCCGAAAGGCTTTCTAGTAAAAGGGATATTCAGGAGCTATTTAAAAATGGCTCCTCTTTTTATTTACATCCTTTTAAGGTAATTATACTTCCTTCTTCTAAGTCAACATTACATCAAGTGCTTTTTACGGTTCCTAAGCGTAATTTTAAACGAGCCGTTGATCGAAATCTATTAAAACGAAGAATGCGCGAAGCTTACCGTTTACATAAACACCTCCTGCCAGCCGAACCCCAAGTACTCAGTATTGCGTATATTTATACATCCAAAGAAATAGTGGATTATGCATCTATTGCTAAACCATTAGAACAATCGTTAAGCCGTATTAAAAAATATGTGGAAAAAAGCAATAAGTAAATCAATTCGCCCCACTTTATTTATAAGTGTTATTAGCATTCTTCTGGCACTTAATGTGCCTACTAATAAGTATTTTGAAATAGCCAAAAACCTTGACATATTCGCTACTCTTTTTAAAGAAGTAAATGCCTTTTATGTGGATGAGGTTGATCCGAAGAAAACCATTGAAACAGGCATAAATGCCATGCTAGCTTCGCTCGATCCTTACACCAATTACATTCCAGAAGAAGATGCAGCAGATTACCGCACCATGACCACCGGTGAATATGCGGGCATAGGGTCGCTCATTGGTGTAATTGATGGAAAAGTTATTATTACCATGCCCAACAAAGGCTTTCCTGCTGAAAAAGCTGGGCTTAAAATTGGCGATGAAATTATTAGAGTAGATACATTTTCGGTAAAAGGCAACTCCACTACCGATGTAAGTAAAAAACTAAAAGGCAAGTCAGGCACAAAGGTTAAGTTAGAGATACTAAGAAATGGCGAAACCAAATATTTCAATATTACTCGCTCAACCATTATATTAGAAAACGTGCCCTATTATGGAATGGTCACTTCTACCATTGGTTATATCAAACTTACAGATTTTACCACCAATGCTGGCAAAGATGTTAAACATGCGCTTAAAGCATTAAAGCAGAAAGGTGCAGAAAGTATAATTTTAGATTTAAGAGAAAACCCAGGAGGCTTATTGTTTGAAGCCGTAAATATTGCGAATGTGTTTATACCTAAAGGTAAATTAGTTGTAGAAACGAGAGGAAAACAAGAAGATTGGACTCAGCAATACAAAACATTAGGGCAGCCTACTGATACAAAAATTCCGTTAGTTGTACTTGCAAGCAGTGGTAGCGCATCAGCCTCTGAAATAGTAGCAGGCACCTTGCAAGATTATGATAGAGCTGTGCTTATTGGCAGAAAAACATTTGGCAAAGGCCTTGTACAAACAACTCGTCAGTTGCCTTATAACTCTCAAGTAAAAGTAACTACAGCCAAGTATTATATTCCTAGTGGCAGGTGTATTCAAGCAATAGATTACTCGCACCGCAATGCAGATGGCAGTGTTGGCAAAGTACCCGATTCGCTGAAAGTAGCTTTTAAAACTAAAAAAGGACGTACCGTTTATGATGGTGGCGGAATTACTCCTGACATAAAAGTAGATGCACAATATTTGGCTCCGATAACTGTAAGTCTCTTAAGTAAAGCACTTATTTTTACCTATGCCAATGAGTATTTCTATTCGCATTCTACTGCCCCAGAAATAAAAGGGTTTGAGTTAAAAGACCAAGAGTACGATCACTTTATAAATTGGTTAAAAGGCAAAAACTACGATTACACCACCAAGCTAGAAAATGCTATTAATAAGTTAGAAGAAAATAATTCTCAAGACCCAATGGTTGATAAAATCAAGGACAAGCTTGAGATTCTAAAAAAAGAAATAGCCCATAATAAAGAGAAGGATTTAGTAACCCATAAAACCGAAATTAAAAATCTTTTAGAAGAAGAAATTATAGCACGTTATTACTTTATAAAAGGAGAAATAGCAAGCTCAATTCAACATGATAATGATGTTGACGAAGCCATCGCTTTATTAAATAACCCTACCAAGTACAACAGCCTTTTACAAGCTAAATAACCGTGATTTTAAGCATTGAAACTTCCACAAAAGCATGTTCAGTGGCTCTTCAAAATCAAGGAGAGTTGCTTGCAGAATCTACGCTCTATGTAGATAAATCACATTCCGAAAAATTAGCACTACTTATCAAAGACCTATTAAGATATGCTGAAATCGAGCCTAAAGACTTAATGGCAGTTGCCATCTCTTCTGGCCCAGGCTCATACACAGGGCTGCGAATAGGCACTTCAACTGCTAAAGGATTATGCTATGCCTTAAACATACCATTAATAGCCATTAACACACTCGAGGCCATGGCTAAAGGAGTTGCAGAATATATTACCGAAGATGACATATTACTTTGCCCTATGTTAGATGCTCGTAGAATGGAAGTCTATTGTATGCTAACGGATAAAGAACTAACTATTATTAAAAAAACAGCGGCCAAAATTATTGACGAGCACTCCTATTCGGAAGAATTGAAGGAGAATAAAATAGTTTTCTTTGGCAATGGAGCCACTAAATGTGAACCCATTATTGGTAATAATGATAACGCTATCTTTATTAATTCACAGGCAATAAATGCCGTAAATGTGGGCGATTTAGCTTGGAAAAAATTCGAGCAACAAGATTTTGAAGATCTCGCGTATTTCGAACCAGAGTACTTGAAAGAATTTGTTGCTATTAAACCTAAAAACCTTTTTGCATGAGCGAACCAATAGTAAATAGAATAGCCAATAGCTCCATTGTTTCGCTTGATTTAGAAACGTTCTATCCCAAAGGAGAAAGAATGGTATTTGATATAAAAAATAATTTGTACGAGGAAACCATTCTTAGAGAAAAAGAATTTAGAGGTTTTATAAAAGAAAATAATTGGGAAGATTACAAAGGCAAGAATGTGGCCATTACTTGCTCTGTTGATGCTATTGTACCCACTTGGGCCTTTATGCTTATTGCCTCTAAACTAACGCCTTTTGCCAACCACTTTACTTTTGGAACACTAATTGAGTTGGAAAAAGAGCTTTTTAATATTGCCATTAGCAAGATTAATATCCAAGACTATCAAAATTCCAAAATAGTTGTGAAAGGTTGCAGTGGTAATGCCATACCTACTTCGGCTTATGTAGAGTTGGTAAGAATTTTGCAGCCCGTGGTTAAAAGCCTTATGTTTGGCGAGCCTTGTAGTACGGTTCCTGTTTTTAAAAGACCTAAAATTTAACCCTCTTTTTCAATAGCTGTTTTAGCACAGCACCTGTTTATTATTTGCTATTTTTTTAGCATAACTAAATACTTTAAGTAATTTAGATGCAGACATAAAAAAAGCACCAAATGCCAACACTTAATTGGATAGGAAAAGACAAAGTAGTAAGCCACCACCAAGATGTACCTTATAGAATTTTGGAGCATAAATATGGTTTTACTTCTGAAAAAGGAGAACAAACAGCACCAACCCAAAGTGGAAACAAAATAATACACGGAGATAATTTAGAAGCTCTTAAAAGCCTACTACCCGAATATGAAGGAAAAGTAAAATGTATTTATATTGACCCACCATATAATACAGGGAAAGAAAACTGGGCATATAATGACAATGTAAACCATCCAAAAATTAAAAAATGGTTAGATATTACTCTAAAAGCCAAAGAAAAGGATAAAGTTGCTGCTATTGGAGTTGATGATTTAACCCGACACGACAAATGGTTGTGTATGATGTATCCAAGATTACAATTGTTATATAAACTTTTGGCAGATGATGGCATTATTTTTATTTCAATTGATGAAAATGAAGTACATAATTTAAGGTCTATTTTAGATGAAATATTTGGGATTAATAATTTTATTGAGCAATTAATTTGGAATAAGAGAGTTCCTAAAAACGATAAAGGCATTGGCAATATTCACGAATATGTTTTATTGTATGCCAAAGACAACTCTAAATCACACAGATTCACTCAATTAAAAGAAGGCTTAGATGATGTCTTTGATTTAATATCAAAAAACAAAAGAAAAAAAACTGGAATATTAGAAACAAAAAAAGAATTAAATAAACTATTCAAAAAAAATGGATATGATAGAGGAATAACCCTTTACAATAATCTCGACTCTAACTATGACCTTTTTGGTAAAATAAATCTAAGTTGGCCAAATGGACAAACCTATGGCCCTAGATTTGATATTCTCCACCCAATTACAAAAAAGCCTTGTAATGTTCCTGATAGAGGTTGGCGTTGGAAAAAAGAAACCTTTGATGATTATTTAGATTATGATAATATAGAAAAATTAGCAGATGGTTCTTATAAATGTGGAAAGATATGGTTTGCTAAAGATGAAAAGACTCAGCCAAGCTCCATTAAGTACTTATCTGAAGTAAAGGATTTTTTACTTAGGTCAATTATTAGCCTAAAAAGTTCTGGAAGTATTGATTTAGAAAATATTTTTGAAAAAGGAAAATTTGACTACCCAAAACCAGTCAATTTATTAGAACTTCTCATCAATTCGTTTGAAGATGAAAATGCAATCATTCTCGACTCATTCGCAGGTTCAGGCACAACCGCACACGCAGTATTAAACTTAAACAAAGGAGATGGTGGAAACAGAAAATTCATTTTAATAGAAATGGAAGACTATGCCAATACCATTACTGCCGAAAGAGTAAAAAGAGTAACCAAAGGCTATGGAAAAGACAAAAAAGCAGTAGAAGGCACAGGGGGAGAATTTGATTTTTACGAATTAGGCTTACCACTCTTTGACGATAAACAAAACTTAAATGAAGAAGTAGAAATTGAAAAAATACGAGAATATATATGGTTTTCAGAAACAAGAACATCTTACTTAAAACCAACGAAACAAAAAGAAACGAAATACTTTTTAGGTAAAAAAGAAGTTTCGATTTATTATTTTATCTACGAAAAAGACAGCTTAACTACCTTAGATTTTGATGCTTTAGAAC
>CAZQWZ010000106.1:7739-9019 GCA_964596935.1 uncultured Roseivirgaceae bacterium | reverse complement strand
GTATTTACACTATCTATAAAGTTTTTTGTATAGGCACTTTCATGGTTTAAATCAGAACCCCAATGTGCATCTGTATTTTCGAAATTGCTAACTTCGTTAAACCAAGGATTATCAGCTGCTGGACGGTTAGCACTAGTATTCCAGTACATGCGCGCCATTGGAGACGAATTATAGGAATGGTTTAACACCAAATCAATAAGTACGGCTATTCCTCGGTTATGACATTCATCAATTAATGCCTTGAAATCATTTTTTGTGCCGTAATACTTATCAGGTGCAAAATAAAAATTAGGATTATAGCCCCAACTTAAATTACCTTCAAATTCGTTGGTAGGCATAAACTCAATTGCATTTACTCCTAAAGCTTCTAAGTAATCCAATCTATCCATAACTGCTTTGTATGAATGACGTTCGTCAAAATCACGAATAAGCAATTCGTAAATAACCAATTTTTCTTGTGCCACCGGCTTAAACGAAGTGTTAGTCCAATTATAAGGAGATTGATTTGTTTGCAATACCGCAGCTCTATGCGATGTTTTACCCGTAGGGTATTTGATTAAGCCTGGATAAGTAGCTTCATCAATGTATTTATCATTATCAGGATTGCTTACTTTATCTGTGTATGGGTCTGCAATACGAATTTCTTCATCGATTAGGTATTGAAATACATATTCTTTTCCTGAAGTAAGCCCAGATAGTTCTACCCAAAAATACTCTCCATCTTTTTTCATTTGGTAATTAGGAAGGATTAACCAATCGTTAAAATCACCAATGGCATAGACCGATGTTTTGTTGGGCGCTAAAAGCACTAGTGTTGCTTTGGAAGGATCCGAGTCATAATTAACACCTTCAACAAGACCTTCTGGTTTTGGTTCTGATACAGTTGGAGTTCGCACTGAAAAGGAAAACTCTTCTGTATTTATATCTGCTCCTATTTCTGCTGTTAATTTAACAAAAACAACTTCACTTGCTGATTGCACTACTGTGTAATCATACTCAAATAGATTACTACCTGTTTGCGTAGTTTCGAGTACATTGTTTATGTATAAATTAAAAGTTGAAGCACTACAAGTTAATGCGGCCATATTTACAACATCTCCATTACCAACTAAATCAGGTTTGTCAGACACGAGTTGTAAACTTACGGGATCTGTAGGTTCGTTAAGGAAAATATCACTGTTGGAATCACTCTTTCCTTCATTATCTCCAGTTGCATCACGAAACACCATCCCAATTCGAAAAACAGTTTCGTCTGATGGCACACTAAAATAAGCTCTAGG
>CAZQWZ010000106.1:0-7639 GCA_964596935.1 uncultured Roseivirgaceae bacterium | reverse complement strand
GTTAATTCTCCAGCTGTAATGTCTGCAGAGTTATCACCGTAGGCTCTTTGACGAAGTTCATTTACATACCCTAGTGCAGTGGCTTCATCTCCTCCAGCTCCTCCACGCTTAACTGCTTCTGCATACATTAAATACGCATCTGCCAATCTAAACATGGGGTTATCTGTATCAGGAAAATCTAAATCAACACCTGCAACTCCTTGTGAAGAAACATTGGTGAATTTAGGAACGGCATAACCTTCTTCAAATTGAGCCAAATCGGTAATTTCTAAATTTTGCCCATCCGTATAAAACACATTTCTAGGATCATCGAAAATAAGGTTAGTTGCATCTGGCCCAAATTTTTCTACCATTTTTTTGGTTGTTCTAATTCCGGCCCAACCACCACCAACACCATAGTCTGTGGCTGTCATAGTTCCTCCAATGGCTGCGTGAACCAAGAAAGTGGTATTACCCCAGTTTCTAGTAAACTTTCCATCCGAATTTAGTGCAAATATTATTTCAGCCGCAGCCGAACTAACATCGTTATCAGCCATAAACAATTCATGGTAATTAGGAGCTAGCGAATAGCCTGCTGAGGTAATCTTATTTACAGCCGTAATTACATCTGTATTTCTATCTTGATTAACATACACTCCTGCATTAAGAAACAATTTAGCTTGTAGCATCCATAAAGCTGCCTTATCAGCTCTACCGTATTCATTGGCTTGAGGAGCAATCATTATAGCTTCAATTTCGCTAAGCTCGGTTTCAATAAAACTAAATAGTTCTTCAGGAGTTGCTTGAGTAGGAAGCGTAGTACTAATTTTAGTTAGTAACGGCACATTTCTAAATAAATCTAAGGCATGCCAATATGCCAATGCTCTTAAAAAACGAACCTCAGCTCTATAAACAGCAATTTCTGCTTTCCATTGGTCACTAATTCCACGCTCATCTAACAACTCTGGAGTTGACTGTGCCATAAAATCATTTGCAAAAGCTATGATATAAAATATCCTATAATAAAGCACTCGAACAAATTGGTTTTCGGAACTCCAGCTTAATTTATTCAAATCCTGAATACCTGCATCTGTCCAGCCTATTACGGCTTCATCCGTTGTAAGTTCTTGTGCTTTCCAATAGGCTCTTATGTAGCTTGTAAACCCTTCATCATTTACAATGGATACATCCCCATCACCGTGAGGCCCAATTTGCCCCGTAAGACTATATGCGCCATAAACTTTGGCAAGGTAAGACCTATATGCTTCTGGATCTTTAAATACTTCGGCATCAACATCTGCATCTGAAGGTTTCAGATTAAGATCTGTACAAGAAAATGCAGAAAGTGTTAGTAATATTAATAGTATTTTTTTCATCTTTCTATTTATTAAAAGCTAGCGTTAACACCCAAAATAACTGTTGTAGAACGAGGATAAAGGTTATTATCTACACCACTAAAAATCTCTGGCTCAACACCTGAATACCCTGTAATTGTAAATACATTTTGTGCAGTTAAATAAGCTTTGATTCTAGCAAACTTTACTTTATTGAAAGTATAACCTAGGGTTATATTGTCTAATTTAATAAACGATGCATCTTCAATGTAATAATCTGAATGCAATTGCCGCGTTCTGAAATTGGTTTCATAAGCAGACACATGAATATTATTAGTAACTCTATCTGTTAGCAATTCAAAAAATCCCATACTGGAAGACACGTTATTATAAACATGGTTACCAGCACTTCCTCTTAAAGTAAAGGCCAGATCCCAAGATTTATAACTCATATTGGAAGTAATTCCTACTAAAAAATCCGGGTTGGGGCTTTCCCCTATTACCAAATCAAATTCGTTGATTAAACCATCGCCATTTATATCTTCATACATTTCTAGCAACGATCCAAAAATTGGATTACCACTTCCATCGTATTTATGCTTATAGGTTTTAAAAGCAAAGGCTTCTTCACCTGCTTTTAGTACCTGAATAGTTTGGCCAATATCACCAGAAATGCCTGTAACATCATATCCTCCAAAATTGGGGTCTGTATTATTATCTACTTTTTTAACAACGTTAGTATTAAAAGAAAAGTTAAATCCTAGATCCCATTTAAAGGCGTCTCTATCATAAAGCATCCCATTTACAGTTAATTCAAATCCTTTGTTTTCTACCTGTCCAATATTGGTAAGTACTTTATCCGAAAGGTTACTTCCTGCTGGCACGGCAACGCTGAATAGTAAATCATTTACATTTTTGATGTAATACTCAATAGAGTAATTTAACCTTCCATCAAACATACCTGCATCTAAACCAAAGTTGGTAGAAACCGTTTCTTCCCATTTAATATTAGGATCAACCCCTCTAGGGCGAAGCATTAACACATATTCATTACCAAACTGGTAGGCAGCATTAGGCTCTCCGTAGCTATAGAAAGTACTGTATAAAAAATCTCCAATGGATTGATTACCAGTAACTCCATAGCCAATTCTAAACTTTAAATCTGAGAATAAACCAGTAAGTCCACTTGCAAAATTTTCATTTATTATTCTCCAACCAACGGCTGCAGAGGGGAACAATCCCCAACGATTGGCTTCTCCAAACCTCGTAGATCCATCTCTACGTAAAGAGGCCGTTAATAAATACTTATTAGCAATATCAATACTTGCCCTACCAAAAAATGAAATCAATCTATTTTCTACCAAATAAGGTCTTGTAGCGGTAGTGTCCATTGGTATAAGTTCTCCACCCATATCAACCGCATTATCTCCAGCTAGCTGCTTAAAATCACTGGTAAAGTTTTGCCAAGAATATCCTCCTGTTACATCAATTCTACTATTAATTGATTCTATATCAGTTTTGTAATTAGCATAGTACTCAAATAAACGACTTGTTTTCAAATGTGTTTGATCTGCAACGCTTATTCCTCTATTATTAATAGCATTCCCTTTTTCAAAGGCATTAGTTGTACTATGGTATTCACCATCATTTCTATCCAATCCAAAATTAGCTTTTAAAGATAACCCATCAATAAATGGGAGTTTATATTCAAGTTCTAGATTTGTAAGTGTTCTAAATGTATTACCACGCTGATCGTTTAAATCTTGTGTAGCCACAGGATTGGCAGTAGCTAATGCATCGCCCCATTGGTAATACCCTCCAAACCTTGGGTCGCTATCATCAAACACAGGACGTGTAGGGTCCATACGAGATGCACTACCAATTACATTGGGAGAAAATTGATCTTTTGTAAACCCATTTTTTGAATTCAAACGAATGATTAAATTATCATTTAGTAATTTTTGTTGCAATTTTAAAGAAATACTGGTAGTTTGATTCCTTGTATTTCTCATTACCCCTTTATTATCAAGGTAGTTTAACGATACAAAATAATTAGTTGATTTAGTTCCGCCTGAAACAGAAAGGTTATGATTTGTACCTTGAGCTATTTGTAGTACCTCATCAACCCAATTGGTATTGGCATCTCCTAAATTATTCGTTTCCTGAGGAGCTTTATCAAAAATAGCTGCTCTATATTGGCTAGGAGTTAACACATCAATTTGTCTGGTAAATTTTGAGATAGAGTAAAACCCATCGTACGATAATTTAAGTTTACCTTGTTCGCCATTTTTAGTAGTAATTATTATTACCCCATTCGCACCACGTGAACCATAAATAGCCGCAGCAGAGGCATCTTTAAGTACGGTAATGCTTTCAACATCAGAAGGGTTCATAAAGTTTAATGGGTTTCTACCACCAGCAACTCCACCTTCATCTAAAGGCACGCCATCCACCACAAATAGCGGATTTTGACCATTTATTGAAATACCTCTTAAACGTATATTTGTACTGGCACCAGGTTCACCACCTGCTTCAATTTGAAGCCCTGCTACCTTACCCGTAAGCAGTTTATCAGGCGAGCCAATAATACCTTTATTAAATTCTTTTTCATTCACCAAAGCCACTGTACCTGTTACATCTTTCTTTTCTACAGAACCGTAACCAATTACAACCACTTCAGCAAGTTGTTCTATATCTTCTTCTAACACTACATTTAATGCAGTTCTTGTCCCTACTTCTACTGTTTGGGTTTTATACCCCACAAAAGAGATAGTTAATGCAGCGTTTCCGCTACTTAATGTAATTTTAAAATTACCATCAAAATCGGCAATTACGCCATTTTGAGTTCCTTTTTCTACTATTGTAGCACCAGGAACAGTTTCTCCACCAGGATCGGTAACCTTACCAGAAACTGATCTATCTTGTGCTATAGTTGGTGTAGCCAAAACCACAAAACTGAGCACAAATGCATAAAGCGCAATTAGCCTTTTAAGAGCTCTATTGCTAACATTTAAGTGTATTTTCCACATAATCGTATAAGATTAACTCGGATTTTATCGCAAATTTTTATTTTATTACCCTAAGGGCAAAGGTTGTAACTATTTAACATAGTTACTTGAAAAAAAGGCGCTGGAATAAACCAACGCCTTTTGTAAATTATATTTATTGAACTGAACCAGTTCCGTCAGCAAATTTTAAAGAAACTGTTTGACCAGCAGTTACAGGAGCAGCAGCTTGATCTCCACCTGTTGTTCGGTATTCGATTTTACCCTCTAACACAGTAAATTCTGCTTGCCACCAATCAACCGCAGGACCATCTCCTACAGGAGTAAAAGTAGTAGCACTAGTGTACATTCTCATAGTTGCATCTGCAGTAAAAGCAGGAGAAGTCATTACTTCATTTGCAAGGTCTTCAGTAAACAAATTACCTGCAGCATCCCAAGATCCGAAAGCATCACCAATACCATAAATTAATGGCTTGTTAATTTCAATAGTTTCAGCTGCAGGATCCAAATTCACAACAATCATATAATAACCAGCTGTTCCTGGTACAGGAATATTGTCTCCACCTTTGGCATATACACCATCAGTAGCATCTCCAGACTTACCAAAATCACCAGCCCATAACTCTTCAGGAGCAAATTTAAAACCACCAGTTGCTTGTACCCAAGCTATACCCCAAAATAAATGAGGGTTACTATGCACAGGATTCATCGCTATTCCTTCTCCCGTTTCTAAGCCCCAGCCATTTAGACCATCTCCTACCATAAACATGGTTTCTGAGTATTCAGCTTTAGGTTCCGCTTCGCCAGTTTTAGTAACTGTTGCTGAAACACCTGTTCCTGGAGCCCAATTAAATACTACTGTGTAAACAGCGTATTCTGTCATTTGAATATTAGCACCTTCATTTCCTGCTAATAAATTATCTAAAGTTCCTCCATAGTTGGTAAAGAACGAATACCCGTTAGCATTGTCAAACGGTTGGGTATTGTCAATTCTTCTATCAATTGCCCAACGACAGTTATATCTAAATTTCATTTCACCAACATCAATTGTAACACCTTCTAATGTCCAAGTTGCTCCATCTGCAGCAATTGTACTGCTAGTAGTTAATCCAGTGTCATTAGACCATCCACCAGGAGTGGCAGCTCCAATAATACCTGCAGTTTCTATTTGGTCAAATACAATTTCATTTGTAGTAGCATCATACGCAACTACATAAAGGCCTTCTGTAGATACAGAAAAAGCTGAACCATCAGCAACAGCTCCTACTAAGCTATAAGCCGAGTTATCAGCATCACACTCTTTGTTGTGAACTGCATCGCCTGAAACATTAATTAAAGTTCCACCATACGTGTTAACAATTGCTTTTGACACAATTTCTACTACATTGTAAGAACCTGTAGTTAAATACACATAACCTTGCACAAATCCTTCACGCGCCATTGCAGAAAATCCTTCAGCATCTACTAAAGCAGATTTTAATTGACTTGTTGAAAGTGGCTCAACACCTTCTTGCGTAATGTAAAATCCATCAGCAACTGCAATGCCATCTCCTCCCGAAGGAATATCTGGCTCATCTTCTTTACAAGAGGATGCTCCAAATATAATGGCAACCCCAAGTATCATACTTAAAATTCTGTTTGTTCTCTTCATAACAAAAAACTTAAAATTTAACTTAATTTAATTTATATTACTTGATTTAATTCAATAGTATTATTCTAATATTTCAATATACCAATAGCAAATTCAAATCGGTTATTTAACTACTAATTTGTTTTTTCCGTATGATAAAACAATTTAAAAGTGCAATTCAATTAATTAACCAAGTATTTTATGCCTAAACGTTATTACTAACATTTTTAGTTAAATTCCGTTTGAATTCCACTATTGATACCTCTATATTAATAACCTAAAACTGCATCACAAAGCTTTTTAACCACTTATTTTAACGAAAACGAAACCGCAAACGTTTGCGCTAGGCCTTATATCAAATCTTAATATTTTATAGGTACACAAAGTAAATCATCCTTAAATAATTCAATAATGATTAATATTACATATGCATATATTGGATTATTATAAGATATACTAAATACAACCTTATACAAAGTAACCCTACTTATAGCTTTACATTTTAACATATTTTACATTATTCAAAACGGACTCTTGCCTTAACAATAATGGCAAGTTTACTTTATTGCTATTTATCAAGCATTATGTACGCTTAGAATAGCAATAAAATTCTTATGTTTGATGTATATATGAAGGCACATATTACCATAAAAGATCTTGCTAGAGAATTAAATATTTCTCCCTCAACTGTATCGAGGGCATTAAAAGATCACCCAGATATTAGTCCTCAAACTAAAAAAAAGGTAAAAGAGCTTGCTGAAAAGCTAAAATACCGACCCAATTTATTGGCTCAAGGACTACGTAACAGTAAAACCAATACCATTGGAGTAATTATTCCAGAATTTATCCATTTCTTTTTCTCAACTATAGTGTCTGGTATCGAAGATGTAGCTTATTCTAAAGGCTATAATGTAATTTTAAGTCAGTCTGCAGAAAAATATGAGCGCGAAGTAACCGATACTCGTGCCTTATGGAATAGTAGAGTAGATGGCATGCTTATTTCCATTTCGAAAGAAACTACCGAATACAAACATTTTCAGGAATTGATAGATGAAGGTCTGCCTATGGTGTTTTTCGATAGAGTTACCGATAAGCTAGACGCAAGCCAAGTTATTGTGGATGATTATAATGGAGCTTTTAATGCGGTAGAACATCTTATTTCTAAAGGATGTAAAAAAATAGTGCATTTAGCAGGACCTAAAAATTTAGAGATTTCTAAAAATCGCTTAAATGGATATAAAGATTGTTTAGAAAAATATAATATTAAGTTTGATGATAGCTTAGTGGTAAGATGCCCAGAAGGAACCTATGAAGAAAGTAAGAGATTTACCAACATCATACTAAATAACACCAAAGGTATTGATGGTGTATTTGGCTGTAATGATATGGCTGCTCTTGGTGCCATCCTTGCAGTTAAAGAAAAGGGAATAAAAATACCAGAGGGAATAAAGATAATTGGATTTAGTGATTGGCAACTTTCTAACCTTATAGAACCTCGACTTACTACCGTATCTCAAGCTGGTTTTGAAATGGGACAGGCAGCCGCTACAATTTTAATAGATGAGATTGAAACTGATGACGATAAGGTAAAGCATGTTCAAAAAATAATATCTACTAAGTTAATTGAGAGAGATACTACTTGATAAGGCAGCAACATAACTAATAACACACTCAAACCGTCATTGCGAGAG
>CAZQWZ010000105.1:0-9118 GCA_964596935.1 uncultured Roseivirgaceae bacterium | reverse complement strand
ACCCCATTTTACTTCTCTTAATCAAAAAAGTATTAAGTACCGAGTCAATATCTTCTGCCGTATCTACTTCCACTAAATCAATGTTAAGTTCGCCACAAAGAATTTTTAATTTTTCAGTTCTTTCTTTGGTAGAAGCAATGTAGTGCTCTCTAATTTCAGAAGGCTTAAGCTTTACTTTTTCGCCAGATTCTAAATCTATAAATAGGTGAGGAACCTCAGTGAAATCAAAATCTTCTTCTGTTTTTTTATCCCTTATATGAAAGATGATAATTTCATGCTTATTATGCTTTAAATGCATAAGAGATTCGGTAAACTCTTTATCGTCATCAGAAGTATTAATCATATCAGAAAATAACACAACTAACGAGCGTTTATGAATGGTGTTTGAAATCTCGTGAATTACCTCTGCAAGATTAGTGCTATCACTATCGGCTGTTTGGGTGAGTGTGTTATCTAATAAGCCAAACAGTTTTTGAACGTGTGTAGAAGTTGATTTAACCGCAGTTTGATTAATAATGTGACTGTTAAATGTGGTAATTGAAATGGCATCTCTTTGTTTATAAAGCAGCCACGTAAGCGCAGCTGAAGCATATATGCCAAATAAAAGCTTTGAAACACCTTTTTTAGGATACAGCATCGAATTGGAAATATCAATTAATATATGGCACCTTAAGTTGGTTTCTTCTTCAAAAGTTTTTGTAAAAAGCTTATCCGTTTTAGCATACACTTTCCAATCTATATGCCTTGTGCTTTCACCAGGATTGTATATTCTATGCTCTGCAAACTCTACTGAAAAACCGTGGTAAGGAGATTTATGTAAACCCGTTATAAAACCTTCAACTAATTTTTTAGCAAGAAAATCAATACTAAGGTTATTTTCGCGTATGGTATGTAAGTCTAGTCTCATTTTAGGTTGTAAGTTAACTTTCCTTCACTAATTATTTCTATTGTGTAAAAGAAAGTTATTTTCATCTTGCAATAATCAAATCTATTACACTATTTTAGATGTAAATATTATTTGTAATAGATAAAGAAAAGATAGTGGACGATTATTTAGACAAAGAGAAGAAAGAAATATTTTCGGAGAGAGTTCGTGCAGGTAAAAGAACCTACTTTTTTGATGTAAAAGCAACTCGAGCAAATGATTATTATTTAACCATTACTGAAAGCAAACGAAAGCCCAAAGGAGATGGGTTTATCTATGAAAAGCACAAAATATTTTTGTATAAAGAAGATTTTAATAAATTTGTAACTGCCCTAAATAATACCGTAAATCACATTAAAGATGAACTGTTACCGGATGTTGATTTTGATAAATTTGAAAGGGAAGAGTACAATCCACCTGAATCAAATTCAACTACTGAAGACAAGGGTAGTGCCGCGCTAAAGTGGGATTAACCATTTTAGAATCACATTAAAATAGAAAACTCATTTAGAATGAATCGTTTTTTTGTATTTATACTGATAAGTGTTCTTCTGTTTATATTTCTGGGCTGGGTATTTACCGATATCTATATCTACGTAATAATATCTGTTATAATTGCTGCGATTTTAAGGCCTATTAATAAATATTTTAATAGAAACAGAGTTTTGGGGCTTAAAATGCCCAAAGGAATAAGTGCTGTTATGTCGTTTGCTGTTTTAGGCTTATTTGTTTTGTTGTTCTCCTTAATATTTACGCCATTAATTACAAAGCAAATTCAGGTATTAAGCAGTATCGATTATTCTTCGTTAATTGATAAATTAGATGCACCCGTAACTAAGGTAGAACAGTTTCTTTTTAAGTATAATTTATCAAAAAGAGAGGAAGGATTTATAAATGAAGAAGTGAAGAACACTGTAATTTTAATGATTAAGGAGATAAACTTCTCTACTATTTTCAATTCAATTATAACTTATACAGGTAATATTTTTGTTGGTTTATTGGCAGTTAGTTTTATTACGTTCTTTTTACTGGTTGATTTTAGCGTTTTTCGCAAAAAAATTATTTCAATTATTCCTAATAAGTATTTCGAAGTTTCCATCTCTGCCTTAACCAAAATTGAGCACTTACTCTCTAATTATTTAGTGGGGTTAATCATTCAAATGGCGAGTGTTTTTTCAATGGTTACCATTGGGTTAAGTATTTTTCGAGTAGAATATGCAATGACAATAGCCTTTTTTGCAGCTGTTGCTAATTTAATACCTTACTTAGGCCCTTTACTAGGAGCCACATTTGCTATTATTATAACGTTAGTTCAAGCTGGGCCTGAAATGGAAACGATGAATAGTATGATCGTTTTGTTATTAGAAATAGGAGGGGTGTTTGCGGTTGTTCAAGTAACAGATAATGTGTTAATTCAGCCTCTAATTTTTTCCAAAAGTGTAAAGGCTCATCCTTTGGAAATATTTGTTATTATATTTGCAGCCGCTACATTAGCAGGGGTAGCAGGAATGATCCTAGCGATCCCTGTTTACACTATTTTACGTGTATCTGTAAACGAGTTAAGTAGCGGTTATAAACAATATCGCATTTTTAAAACTTAAAATTTATGGCACTTAAGTGTGGAATCGTGGGGCTGCCCAATGTAGGAAAGTCAACACTATTCAATGCCCTTTCTAATAACAAGGCTGAGGCAGCTAATTTTCCTTTTTGTACAATAGAGCCTAATGTAGGTATCGTTAGTGTTCCTGATGAGCGTTTGCAGATTTTGGAGAAATTGGTAAACCCTCAAAAAGTTGTACCTACAACTATCGAATTTGTAGATATTGCCGGATTGGTAAAAGGAGCAAGCAAAGGTGAAGGACTTGGTAATAAGTTTTTAGGAAATATTAGAGAGGTAGATGCCATAATTCATGTGGTTCGCTGTTTCGAAGATGAAAACGTGGTTCACGTTGCAGGTAGTGTTGATCCTGTTTTTGATAAAGAAGTAATTGATACTGAGCTTCAATACAAGGATTTAGAAGCTGTAGATAAAAAAATAGTAAAGCTTCAAAAAGTGGCCAAAACTGGCGATGCCGAAGCTAGAGCTCAAATGCAAATACTTGAAAAAGTTAAAGAAATACTTGACAGTGGTAAAAATGTAAGGAGCATGCAGCATTCTGAAGATGAAGCTGCTGCTTATGCTGATTTATTGCTGCTAACTGCTAAGCCCGTTATATATGTGGCAAATGTTGATGAAGCTTCGGTTAATACAGGCAATGCTTTTGTAGAAGCTTTGAGAAAAGATACTGATGATGAAAATGCTACCATTGTTATTATTTCGGCATCTATCGAAGCTGATATTGCCGAGATTGAAGATTTAGATGAAAGACAATTATTTCTTGATGAATATAACTTATCTGATTCTGGGCTAAATAAATTGATTAAAGCATCATACGCTCTTCTAAATCTGATAACCTATTTTACGGCAGGTGTGCAAGAGGTTAGAGCTTGGACCATTGAGAAAGGCTGGAAAGCGCCTAAAGCAGCTAGCGTAATCCATACTGATTTTGAAAAAGGCTTTATAAAAGCAGAAGTGATCAAACTAGAAAATTTTCAAGAGTATGGTTCGGAGCAAGCTTGCAAGGAAGCTGGTAAGTTAGCCATAGAAGGGAAAGACTATGTTGTTAATGATGGAGATATTATGCATTTTAGATTTAATGTCTAATTAAAGTTGTTTTTACTAAAAATCTACTAATTTTAAAATCAAGGTCATCATGAGCCCCTGCCGCAGGCAAGGCGTTTCAGGGTCTGTGTTATAATAGTTTTAGATACTGAAATAAATTTAGGATAATGTTTTAGAAGATAGACAATTATTTAATGTAAATAATTGTCTAAACATTTGTTTGTATTATTTTTAAATAAATATTAAATTTATGCAATTACTTAGTTTAATTTTATTAAAATAAGTAATTCATTAATCATTTTTTGTTCATCCAAAACCTAACCAATTGAGAGCCAGGATAGTATTTTTACTCAAAAACCGTGGTGCATATATCCCGTTTCATCACCAGTTTTTATTAGCGCAAGTTATTAAAGGTGTAGTTCTAAAAGGAGGTGATCCAGAATATGCATCGTTTAATATTTATAATTTCTCAGGCCTAAAAGGGCAAACAAAGCCAAGCCGTAAAGGGCTACACTATTATTCTACTAGAGTAACCTTGGTGGTATCATCTTTAAATAAATCATTTATTGATTATTTATTATTTCACATGTTTCAATTACCTCAAATTGAAGTTGGAGGATTAATTCTTCAACCAGAAAAAGTTGAAATGGAAAACCTTGATAGTGTTCACGAGAGCGATAAATTTATTTGTATTTCCCCTATGGTTTTAGTAGAGCCAAAAATTATGGATGAATCATCGAAGGAGTTTATTGATCCTGAGAATGACGAATTTTCTGATTTAGTGTATGATGTTACCTTGCAAAGAATGGAGGCTTGTTCACTTTTTAACTCAGATAAACTTTCTACTTTTAATGAGTTTCAAGTGGTGCCAGATAAGGAGTATTTAGATAAATTGAATAATGCCAATAAGAAATTCTCTAGAATATATCCTTTGTATGACCAAGATGTGAAATTTGAATTAAGAGGATATACATTTCCTTTTAATTTTTATGCGGCACCAGAGGTTAAGGATTTTGTGTTTTTAAATGGTATTGGCGCTTTAACCCATAAAGGATTTGGTATGATTGATATTGCCAACCAAGACCCTAATGTTAGAGCTGTGGAGTATAAAATCCCAGGGCTAGAAAATTTTAAGGTTGTCCCAAGTCCAGATATCCAATAATTAAATCAGTAGATAAGTCATAGGGGCGATAATAAACAATAATTTGATATTGATTTCTTGTAGCACTCCAATTTCCTTCAAAATAGTTTAAAGGTAAGCTGCGGCTGTGCACTATATATTGATAATTATACCATCCTTGTTTTAGTATAAGCGAGCCTTTGTAAGTTTCAGATGCTTCATCATACACCATTGTGTTTTCTTTGGTGCTAGCCCAATTGGTTAATGCACCGCCAATATATACTTTGCCTTTTATTTTGGGTGAAATTAGCGTGAATGCAACTTTGGTGTAATCATTTTCTATAATTGGGTTATATCCTTCCACATTATCAATAACAAATTTTCCATTCAAATCCATTAAATCTGTAGAGTAAGCTAATTCTGCTTTGGGTCTGTCATCTTCAATAAAAGTAAAGATCTTATTTTTTTCATAACGAGTAGTTTTTACGTTTTCACCAAAGTATTTTATAGATCTCAAATCAAAAAAACGAAATTCATTACCACCAGGAAACATAGTTTCTTCTGTAAAATATCTATATTCTAGTTTATAATCAGCCTCTCTAACAAATGTTGGTTTAAGATTTTGCCGAATATTATCCCAACGCTGATTTTGCAATATGCTTACCGATACTTGATCGCGAGGACTTTGCATACTTATGCCCTTGTAATTTATTTCAAATTGTAATTGTTGATTAAATCTAGAGGCGTTATTTATTCCACTAAATCCATATTGATTAGTAAACGTTACTTTGTTTTCGAACACGATAAACCTATATGTGATTATGACATCACTTTCATCGCCATCAGCGTAAACTACTAGCACATAATTTCCAGAGAGCGTTGGTTTAGGAAGCAGAGTTTTATAATGAATATAAGGCGTTTTGGTGTTAAACGAATACTCATATTCGTTAATCGTAAACTCATTATAAGTGTTTAAAAATTCAAGGTCGGATAGTGTTGATTTTTGCCAATTAGCATCGCAACGTATGTACTTAACTTGGTACGTAAACTGCTTGTTAAAAAGCTCATCAAATTCTAAAATTAACCTTTGGCTTCCTTTAAGAGGAATGGCTGCACTTAATAATTGTGCATTTGATTTTAATCCTAACGGATATAACTGAACCGTTTTAATGTAAGAATCATAGACCTTATTTATTAGCTCAAAAGAGTCTTGCCCAAATGCTTGAATACTTAAAAATAAGAGTATGAAAATTCTAGCCATTATTTTGCAGTAAATCTATTTTATCAGCAATATTTTCCCAAGTTGATTGATGTTCTTCAAGCTTAATTTTAGCTTCTTTAAATTGTGTATTTGCTTCTGCAAGCTTCTCAGAATCAGAATAAACTTCCGTTTTTGCCATTTCATTTTCGGTATCTGTTACCTTTTTTTCTGCTTGTTCAATCACTGATTCAATAGCTTCTAATTCTTTCTCTAACGATTTTAATTGGTTCGTATCAATTAGCTTAGGTTTGCTTGTTTTTTGCTTGCTTGATTTCTTTTTTGAGCTAACCTTAGTTTCCTGTATTGGAGTTTGTTGAGATCTCCAATACTCGTATTCTTGAAACGTACCAGGATAGACTTTTATTTCCTTGTCTTCGATATACCATATTTTATTTGCTATTTGGGATATAAAATGACGGTTGTGAGATACCACAACTAACGAACCTTTATACTGTTGTAAGGCTTGAATAAGAATGTTTTCAGATTGCATATCCAAGTGGTTAGTAGGCTCATCTAACATTAGAAAATTAGCTTCTGATATCAACGTTCTGGCTAAAGCTACTCTTGATTTCTCACCACCTGAAAGTACTTTAATTTTCTTAAAAACATCATCTCCGCTAAAAAGGAAACACCCCAATACTCCTCTTAATTCTTGTTCTGTTTTAGCACTACCAGCTAGCTTTAATTCCTCAAGAATTTCGTTATTAACACCTAGAGATTCTAGTTGGTGTTGCGCATAAAAGGCAGTAATAACATTAAAACCCTCAGTTCTTTCGCCATTAATAGGCTCGGTGCCAGCAATGATTCTTAATAGAGTAGATTTCCCTTTACCATTGGCGCCTATTAAGGCAATTTTGTCGCCTCTCTCAATAAAAGCCGTTGTGTTTTTAAGTATTTCTAAATCTCCATAAGATTTTGATACGTTATTTAACTGCGTAATAAACCTTCCGGGTTTTTGCGAAAAATCGAATTTGAAATTTACAACCGCATTTTCATCAATTACTTCATCAATTCGGTCGAGCCTATTTAATGCTTTTACCTTTGATTGCACTTGACGTGCCTTTGTGGCTTTTGATCTAAATCGCTCTATAAATTTTTCAGTTTGTTTTATTTGTTGTTGCTGGTTAGCAAACGCATTATTTTGAATTTCTGCTCTTTGTGCTTTTTCTTCAAGATAATAATCAAAATTACCTTCATATAAGGTAAGGGAAGAGTTGGCTACTTCAACTGTTTTGCTAACCGTGTTATTTAAAAATTGCCTATCGTGCGAAACTACCACAACAGAGCCATCATACGTTCTAAGGTAGTTTTCTACCCACTCAATGGATGGCAAATCCAAGTGGTTAGTAGGCTCATCGAGCATTAGTAAAGCAGGTTTTTCTAATAATAGCTTGGCAAGCATAACTCGCATGCGCCATCCTCCCGAAAATTCTTTTAGCGGTTTAGTAAGTTGTGCGGTTGTAAAGCCAATACCTTCCAATATTTCTTCTGCTTTGGCTTGCATCGAATACCCATCTAACCGTTCAAACTTTTCTTGTAAAACCGTTAATTTATCAACTAGGTCATCGGTGTAATCGGTTTCCATCTTTTTTAAGATAGCGTCAATTTTACGTTGTGTATCAACCGCTTCACCAAAAGCTTGCATGGCTACAGATAGGATGCTATCATCAGTTAAATAAGATAGTAAATCTTGATTTAAAAACCCCACCGTACAATCTTTCGCCCTAGAAATAGATCCTTTATCAGGAATTAAATCTTTATTGATAAGCTTTAAAAGAGTAGATTTTCCTTTCCCGTTTAAACCGATTAAACCGATTTTATCTTTGGGCTTTATATGTAATGAAGCATCTTCGAAAAGTGCGCGGCCTCCAATTAGAAACGACAGGTTGTTTATTGATAACATAACTGCAAAAGTATATCTTTATATAGTAGAGATTAAACAGTTTACCTTATGAAAAATAAAAGATTTAAAATTTTGACTTTTATAGTGCTGCTTGTCTTTATATTAAGTGCTTTTAAGATAAATATTG
Source organism: uncultured Roseivirgaceae bacterium (assembly GCA_964596935.1). Lineage (GTDB taxonomy): Bacteria > Bacteroidota > Bacteroidia > Cytophagales > Cyclobacteriaceae > JAKISE01. Next base: position 1,120 of record CAZQWZ010000105.1, on the reverse strand, counting down.
CCTCTAATAAAGAGTTGCCTCTAGATCAGATAAAGTTGCCACCTGGGTTTGTGGTTGCCATTTATGCTCACGTGCCTAATGCAAGGTCAATGGTTTTGAGTAACGATGGGACCTTATTTGTTGGCAATAGATCGGAAAATAATGTGTATGCGGTTAAAGACACAGATGGAGATATGGTGGCAGATAAAATTTACACAATAGCAAAAGGACTAAAAATGCCCAATGGTGTGGCTCTTAAAAATGGAGATTTATATGTAGCTACGGTTAGCCGTATATTAAAATTTGAAGATATTGAGGAAAACCTTGAAAATCCACCAGAACCTATCATAATCTATGAAGATTACCCCACAGAAAGACATCATGGTTGGAAATATATTGCTTTCGGCCCTGATGGATTGCTTTATGTTCCTGTTGGGGCTCCTTGTAATGTTTGTAATAGAGAAGATAATATCTATGCATCTATAACTCGGATTAATGTAGATAATCCTACTCCTGAGATTGTTGCTAACGGCATTCGAAATACGGTGGGGTTTGATTGGGATCCTGAAACTGGCAAACTTTGGTTTACAGATAATGGAAGAGATATGATGGGCGATGATATTCCACCCTGTGAGCTAAATTTGATAACAGCACAGAACGAACACTTTGGCTTTCCATATTGCCACGGTGGAGAAATTTTAGACCCTAAGTTTGGTAAAGGTAAATCCTGCAATGACTATACAAAACCGGTTTGGAAGTTTGGTGCTCACGTGGCTCCACTAGGAATGAATTTTTATGAAGGAACGATGTTTCCGAAAAGCTATGATAACGATATTTTTGTGGCACAGCATGGCTCGTGGAATCGCTCAACAAAATCCGGCTATGTAATCATGGCTTTAGACCATGATGGTACAAATGTTACTAATGCAAAAGTATTTGCTTCTGGGTGGTTAGATGAAGAAACGCAGAAAGCTTGGGGAAGGCCTGTAGATGTAATTACTATGCCAGATGGTTCTATGTTGGTATCGGATGATTATGCAGATGTTATTTACCGAATTAGTTATGAAGGGAACGAGTAGTGTTATTGGTTAAGTTCTAAATAGTACAGCAATTTTGTATTTTAGGATAAACACATATTGTT
>CAZQWZ010000104.1:0-9126 GCA_964596935.1 uncultured Roseivirgaceae bacterium | reverse complement strand
ATTAAACCCGATGAGATGCTGATTAATGAATTGGCTGAAATGTTTGAGTAAACAACGCAGCTAAACAAACCATAATTTTGTTGCCTACTGGGTTGTAAATACACCACATTGCAAGAGCAATATGCGTGCGCAAAGCTAATATTTGGTTTTTAATAAGCAAGGGGTCGACAGTTTTGCACTGTTTTAGAGCTATTTATTTGTTTAAAAAAAATAATTTCCCACAAAAAAAGCAACCCAAGTTGCCTTTTTAATGCTGCTATAGTATTAGGTGTTAATATTAATTATTGTTAGGGGTTGCGTCGCTGTATTGTTTATGGCTTATAATAGCAATGACACGACGGTTTTTAGCGCGTCCAAAATAAGTTTCATTGGTTGCAATGGGTTTGTCAGGGCCGTAACCAATATGTTCAATGCGGGCAGTATTAATACCGTACACGTCTACCAAATAATTTTTAACCGATAGCGCGCGATTCAAAGACAGCTCAGTATTGTCCATGGTTTTAGACTGGCTATCTGTGTGGCCTTCAATAATTACGGTACTGTCAGGATATTTAGTCATAAAGTAGGCTATTTTTTTAATTTTATCTGCATATTCAACTTTAATAACATAACTTTTACTATCAAAGTGAATGTTTAAATTGATTTTGCTAATGGTCTTTTCAATACGTGGGCAACCCGAACGGTCAATCGCAAAGCCCTTTCCTTCTGTAGGGCAGTTGTCTTCAAAATCTGCAATGCCATCTTCATCACTGTCTAGCACGCAACCTTTAGAGTCTACCTTGGCATCTTTAGGTGTATTTGGGCATTCGTCTTTTTGATCAAACACGCCATCAAAATCTTGATCTTTTTGGTCAAAGATATGTTTGTTTTCTTTAAGGTTTGCCTCTGCATCTGTAAAAGTTTGGGTGGGGGTTGAGCAAGACGATAAAAAGACCGCCAACAGTAAAATTAAAAACGAGGAAGAAAAGTTCATTATGGTTCTCAAATTTAACGGTAAAAAATACAGGTATTTATTCAATACCTGTAATAGATTATAAAGATAATCTATTTATCTTGGTATAGTTGTTACTTAGTAGTAAACTACAATAGTATAAAATAAATTAAATTATTGATGTAACTATTTGTTTTATAAATATTATGTCACTATTAAGTATGGTAGTCTCTCTATTTAGGTTTAGTTTATCTGTAACATACTACGTTTAATGTAATGTACGTTACATTAAACGTAAGAAAGAGCTTTTATGATACCAATTAATGCCATTCCAATCGTGAATTAAAATATGAAATATAATTTACTACAACGCTTATTAGTAATTACTGTACTTAGCGCGACCAGTTTGCAAAGCCAAGCGCTTTCGTTGGAAGAATTTGTTCATGACACCTTGTTGGTGCACCCAACAGTGCGTTTGCAAATACATCTCTATCGCCAAGAAGTACAATCGTATAAAATTGCAGCGGGGCTTAAGTATCCAACTGTAGATTTAACTGCCTCAAGCGGTTTCTTCTCGGATGAAACACCTGCATTAGGTAATACTCGAAAAGACTATAATGCTTCTCAAGTAGAGTTAGTCGCTATATATAATCTTTATGACGGCAAGGAAACTACCAGTCGATATATTCAAGCGCGGGCGCGTATAGCAACGGCAAAATGGCAGTTAATAGATGAAGTAGATAATGTGGCGTTAATTGCAATAAGAGCGTATTTAAATGCAGATCGTCAGCGTGAATTGGTAATCCTTGCCGAAGAAAACATGGATAACCACGTTAGATTATACAGAAGTATAAAAGATCGTTATGATTCTGGAGTTGGTAAACGATCAGAAGTGGAAGAAATAGACGCACGGGTAGCCTCTGCCAGAGCCAGTTTAATTGCCTCACAAAATAATTTTGAAGATGCATTAACTGAAATGCAATTTGTTCTTGGTCGTTATATAGGCGCCGATGATTTGCAGTCTGCCAAAGTACCGCCATTTTTGAATGACAATATCCAAGAAGTTATCGATTTAGCCTTGCATAATAATCCTGCAATCAAAGTCGCGCGATACGATATAGAGGCAGCCAAAGCAGAGTATGACGATACACTTAAAACCCACCGCCCTAATTTAGATTTAAAATTTACTAAACTAAACGGTATTGATCTAAATGGGCGTGATGGAAAAACAGATAATGTCAGTTTAACCTTAGAGCTTAGTTACAATATTTATAATGGTGGTAAAGACGAAGCGATCCAGCAACAACAAATTAGTGTGATTTATGAGCAGCAAGCTTTTGCGCAGCAAGCACAGCGACAAGCCATTGATGCTTTAAGGTTATCATGGACTGCAGATAAAAGCCTGTCGAAACAGAGTGTATTTTTAACCGAAAACCTAATGCTTAATGAAAAAGTTTTGGCAACGTATTTAGAGGAGTTTGAGTTGGGGCAGCGTAGCTTGACCGATATACTCAATATTAAAACCTCAGTTAATGATGCAAATAACCGCTTGCTGGAAGCGAAGTATGACGGTTATATCGCTAGGTACCGTGTACTAGAAGCATCAGGTGTGCTTTTTGAACCGTTGCAAATAAAAGTGGATGTGAAAGATGAAAATGTCGTTATTCTTAATTTTGATGTGGCTGACATGGATTATTTGCCACTAAGTGCAGATAGAGAAAACGATAAAGAGCTGGATCGTACTGATCATTGTGATAATACCTTGCCAGCGCAAGATGTTGATCAGTATGGTTGTGCTAGTTTTTATAAGCCAAATTTTGGTTATTTAGTTAAAAATACACCGCCACGTGGTGAAGATGACTTTTTAATATTAGAAGCGAATCAGTTATCTAATATTACTTTTCCTGTATTGCTAGAAAACGATATTGATTTAGATGAAGGTGATAACCTACGTGTGTTAGAGTTTACTCAGCCAGAAAAAGGTGAGTTAGCTAAAAGCCAAGATGGTACTCATTTAGTTTATAAGCCAAATGAGAATTTTGTAGGCGAAGACGTATTTGAATATTCGTTAATGGATAAAAAGGGTGCCACTTCTAAAGCAAGTGTTTATTTAACTATAGAACCAGAGCGTGTAAGTGGCAAGTTAATGATTAATTATGTATACAAAAAATATCAGCTAACTCCAAAATCTAAAAAGCGTTTTGAATACTTTATGAAAAACATCAATTGGGATGATTATGAAAAAGTAGAAGTGAATGCCTATACCGACTTTATTGGTGACTATGATGATAATCAGCGCTTGACTATAAAACGTGCTAGAGCATTAAAGGCTTTATTAGTATCACGAGGGGCAAATGCACAGTCAATTACAACCTACGGTTGGGGTGAAAGTAACCCAGTAGCAACAAATGCAACCGATGCAGGTCGCGGTATTAATAGGCGTGGTGAATTGATTTTTACCATTAAACCGTAGTGATTTGGGTGGTGTACATTTTTATTTTGAGTAGTGCGCTACGGTTATTTGTAAGCTTCAAACTGTTAATAGGTAATGGACTTGTTTGTCTAAAAAGTAAAGGTTAAAATGACACTATTTAGGCAAATTACAATCACCATTACATTAGGGTTATTTATTTTATCTTTTACTTTAATGTGGAACAATGTTAATCAATCGAATCACTTTCTGCAGGGGCAAGTTGCAACCCACAATCAAAATATAACGGTTATTGAAACCTTTGTTAATAGAGGGCGTTATTCCAAAATAAAGCTAGTTTCTATAGATAAAGAGTTATTGTTCGAAAAAAGCAGAAACATTTCAATGGGTGGTATTTCTAATTGGTTTATTGAATTAGTCCCGCAAAATTTTTCAATGGGCACTTCACAAATAATGATGGGTTGGTTGCCTTACGGTACGTTAATGGTCACTTTACATCCTGGTTATGTTTATTCTGGTATATACATTAATTTAAAAACGTCATCTTATTGGGTGTTAATGGTCGTTTTGTTGGGTTTTTCTGTGCTGTGGTTGTTTTTTAAGGTTGTTTTAAAACCGCTTGCAAGGGATGAAGTAGGTGGGTAAGGCTAACCATAAACACGACCCATTGTTGAAATGCCTAGTTACATTTTCAAACTTATACCATTCTCCTATTACAATAGAATCTTTAATTTCTGGTTTGCCCACCGAGCCAGGAAAAGCTAGTCCTAAACTTTTTTCTGTCGATAAGTCGAATGGTTTGTTTTCTAGAGTGGCAGAAAGAGCAGGTTATAAAGTTCGCTTGGTAGAGACTGCTTTAGATGAGTTTTCAGCATTATTGCTGCCGGCAATACTGATTTTAAAAAATCATGATGCTTGCGTGCTAGAGGAAGTTGATTTAGAAAATTCACGTGCAAAAATTATTCATTCTGATTTGCCAGATAGTGAAGAGTGGATTGAGTTAGAAAAGCTACAGTCAGAATATCTGGGATACGCTTTCCTATTAAAAAAAGAATATAAATATAAAAAACGCCGTGAAGAGGTATTAGAAAAAACTGATGGGCATTGGTTTTGGAGTACGATTAAAAAATCAAAAGGTATTTATACAACGGTTATAACGGCATCGATAGTGGTTAATATTTTTGTTTTAGCTACGCCACTTTTTACCATGAATGTGTATGATCGAGTTGTGCCTAATAACGCAATCGAAACTTTATGGGTTTTGGCTATAGGAATATTTATAGTTTATATTTTTGATAGTATTTTAAAATTTTTTAGAAATTATCTATTAGAAATTGCCGGTAAAAAAAGTGACATTATTATGTCATCGATGATTTACGAACATGTGATGAATATGCGTTATGAAAAGTGGCCAGCGCGTATTGGTTCGTTTGCAAGTAATTTGCGTGAGTTTGAAAGTATTCGAAGCTTTTTAACGTCTTCTACCTTATTGGCATTAGTAGACTTACCTTTTGCAATAATCTTTATAATCGTTATTTCGTATATCTCTGGTAGCTTAGTTTTAGTTCCTATAGTTACAAGCTTATTAATTGTTTTGTATGGGTTTATTATTAAAAAGCCACTGGTTGAAGCAATTGAAAGCACTTTTGAGGCTTCGGCCAATAAAAACTCTCATTTAATTGAATCGCTAAGTATGATTCAAACGATTAAAGTGATGGGTGCATCGCACAGTATGCAATGGCTTTGGGAAGAGTCTACAGGCGAAATTGCTAGTAAATCAATGACTTCTCGTTTGTTGTCTAGCTCTATGTCTGTTGTAACCAACCTACTTATACAGTTAAATACTGTGGCGGTTATTATTTTTGGTGTTTATTTAATAACCGATTTGCAAATGTCTATGGGGGCATTAATAGCAACCACTATGTTGTCGTCAAGAATTATTGCGCCAATGGGACAAGTTGCAGGTTTAATAGCGAATTATCAGCAAACTAAAACTGCTTACACTTCGTTAAATGACATAATGATGTCAGAAGTAGAGCGACCTTTAGGCAAAGAATTTATTGTAAGAGATAAATTTGATGGCCATATTAATTTTAAAAATGTTGGCTTTCATTATCCTAACGTTGAAAAAGAAGCATTATTAAATATTAATATTGATATTAAAGCGGGTGAAAAAGTAGCCATTATTGGCAAAGTGGGCTCGGGAAAAACTACGCTTTCTAAACTTATAGTTGGGCTTTATCAAACGACCGAGGGGACTTTAAGTTTTGATGGTATTGACTGTAATCAGTTAGACCCTGTTAATATTCGCGAATTTGTATCGTACCTTTCACAAGATATTGAGTTAATAACGGGAACGATTAAAGATAATATTGTTATTAAAGATCCAAGTGCTAGCCATGAAGAAATAATCAAAGCGGCAAAAATTGGCGGAGTTGATTCGTTTATAAATAATTTAGAGTTGGGGTTTGATACACCAGTTGGTGAAAAAGGTATGCAGCTTTCTGGTGGTCAAAGACAAGCAATTGCAATTGCTCGTGCGTGTTTGTTAAAAGAAAAAATTATAATAATGGATGAGCCAACCAATAGTTTTGATAATACTACAGAATCATTAATTCGTAAAAGGCTGCATGCTTTTACACGCGATAAAACCTTTATTCTTATCACGCATAAAACGCAAATGTTAAATTTAGTAGATCGACTGATAGTGATGGATGGTGGGCGAATTATAATGGATGGTCCGAAAGAAAAGGTTCTTAAGTCGCTATCTGGTGAGCCTAGTGAGTAGATTAAAAAAGAACAAATACAGTAAAGACGATATTGCCTATATGCAGTCGCTAGCGGCGGCAGTGGTACAAAAGTCCCCAAGATACATGGTAATAACAATTTTGATTATAGTGTTTATTCTAAGTGCGTTTATTGCGTGGTTGAACTGGGCAGAAATCGACATTGTTGTCCGCGGAAGTGGCAAAGTAGTACCGTCCAGTCAAGTTCAAAAAATTCAAAGTTTAGAAGGTGGAGTCGTATCTGAAATTTTTGTTAAAGAAGGTGATTTAGTAGAATACAATCAACCACTTCTTAAGATTAGTGACATTGCTTTTGAAAGTTCATATGCAGAGAATGAAGTTAAAATTGTTGAGTTAAAGTCAAAAATGTCTCGTTTGAAAGCTGAGGCACTTGCAAACGATTTTGTCCGAAATATAGGCGTTGATCGTATAGATGCTGATATTCAAGATGCAGAAGAAAGCTTGTATTACTCTAATAGACTTCAGCTTGAAAAATCCACCAAAATCCTTCAAGAGCAAGTGGCGCAGAAAAAAGGTGACTTAGTTGAGGGTAATGCAAAAGTTAAACAATTAAAATTTAATTTGTCATTAATTCACGAAGAGATTGATATTAAAAAACCATTAGTAACGCGGGGGATTATTAGTGAAGTAGAGTTTCTAAAATTAAAACAACAAAAAGCAGAGGCCGAACACGAATTAGAAAACAGTCGGTTAAGATTGCCTAGAGTTAGATCTGAAATTAAAGAAGCAAATAACAAAATTTTGCAAAGTATATTAGACTTTAGAAATACGGCGAAAAAAGAATTAAATGAAGTAGCAGCTGAAGTTTCTAGAATAGAAAAACTGCAAAAAGCTTTAACAGATAGGGTGCTAAGAACGACTTTACGTTCACCTGTTAAAGGTACTGTAACTAGATTGTACAATAATACAGTTGGAGGTGTTGTTAGCCCAGGTGCGGATATTGTAGAGGTTATACCTTTAGATGATTTGTTGATTGTTGAAGTTAAAATTAAACCTGCAGACATTGCTAGTTTAATCCCTGGTCAAAAAACACGAATTAAATTTTCAGCTTATGACTTTGCCGTTTACGGAAGTCTTGGTGGTATTGTGGGCTTTGTAAGCGCAGATACAATAACAGATCAGGAAGGCGAGACGTATTATTTAGTTAGAATTTGGCCGGAAAAAAATTATTTGGGACATATTTCAAATAAATTATTAGTATTAGTTGGTATGACGGTGGATGTAGATATATTAATCTCTAAAAGAACGATTTTTGAATATATCATGAAGCCTATTTATAGGGGTTTGGATAGGTCGTTGGGTGAAAAGTAGTATGCAGATAATATTTTTAACTCAATCTAACTCTCTTGCTATGCATTTAAAAAAACTAGATTTAGTTTCTTTAAATGTTGTTATTCAAAGTGAAATTGAAATTGATGCTTTAATTGATGCAGTTATATTGATTCATGCGGATTCGATACCTGATTACCAAATTATTGTTGCACAATTAATGACAAACAAAAACGTTTATGTAGGTATTGCATCGGATGTGCCTAATATGCATCACTTTTTAGGACTAAACTCTTTTAATATTGGTTGTTATTTTAATAGCTATATGGTCAATACTCATTACAAGCAAATGATTGAAATGGTGTTAGCTGGTCAAAAGTGGATTGTTCCAGAGGTATTGTCGAAAACACTCAAGTTTGCTATGAAGGCTGAAGAAATGGAAAGCTATTCGTTTAAAAATAGCGAAGAATATAAATCGTTTACTCCAAAGGAAAGGCTAATAGCGTCAGACATTGGTGACTGTTTAAGCAATTCAGAAATTGCTTTAAAACAAAATATTACAGAAAGGACTGTCAAAGCGCATTTAACTAAAATTTATAAAAAAGCAAACGTCAAAGATCGGCTTGGTTTGTCGGCTAAATTTAATAACTAAATGTAGTCTCTTTAGTTTGCAGGTCGGTGAGGCCTGTTTCATATATTCTTAATAATTAGTACCTTCGTACACTATTCTTGTTTGATCTTATCGGCTATTATTCATGAGTCTAAATAGGAAAATCTCATGTCTAAAATCGTAATCGGTATTGTAACTAATCTTAACGGAACAGCAGAAGTACGCTCTGAGGACGGCATCATTCGCCTCGTTTCTCGCGGTGATTTTATTTATCAGGGTGATTTATTGGTAACTGGCGCAGAATCTTCTGTTCTTATTACTTTTATAAGTGGTGTAAAGCTTAATATGTTGGCTGGCCAAACGTTACTTATAGACGAAAGTGTTCATCGAATAGCTAAATTTGAAGAAGAAGAAACCAGCGGAGAAGTGCTGTCAGATTTAATTGTCGCTTTTAATGAAAGCAATGATGTAACTCTGGCTGATCTTGCAGAAGGTTTAGGTACAAATACAGATGAGGTGGATAACAGAGATTTAGACACAGAAGATAAAAGTGCTAGTAATGATGCTCTATTGAAAAACGAAAATATATTTAACGCTCTTGTAAATGCTTTTGAGGGTGCTAAGTTACAGGATGAAGGCAAGAATGTATCTATAACTGGGGATGAGGCTGAGTTTGTAGGTGATGTGGGAATTGCTGCATTGCAAAACGCAATAGAAAACGGCGATTTAGACCAGTTTGATGGTAGGGGAGACACTGCCTCAGGAGGAGAAGGCGAGGTAGATACTCGTTTGGGCGAGAGCGGTACAGGAGTTTCTTCTTTACAGGATGGGGTTGAATTAGGTGGTGAGCTAGGTGAAGAGTTGGATGATGGTACAGGGATAGGCGGTTCAACAGTTGTTGCAAGATCGGGTAATGAAGGGCTTGTTGATACAAGTCTTGAAGCAAATGAAAGTACGAGTAGTGGTGGTCTTCAGGCGGAAAGGTTTGTTGGGCGTGGGGCTGCGGAGGGAGCAGTTGATACTAGACTTGGATCCTTAGGTCGTGAAGAAGCCAGAGATGATGGCGATAGCAATGATT
>CAZQWZ010000103.1:0-9194 GCA_964596935.1 uncultured Roseivirgaceae bacterium | reverse complement strand
AACATTGGGTAAACATTCTGTAAACTTAATAAGGTTTCAGTGGTTAAATTCTTAGCTCATTTCTTGTAGCTAGTCCCGTCAAATTTTTACTGAAGTTTACAGTAAGCGATTACACCAACCTAGATGAAATAAAATTGTTAAGCTTAATTCCCTCTACACTATAATGAAAAAAATATGTTTCGTATTCTTCCTGTTTTCTGCTTCGCTTGCCTTTGCACAAAATAAAAACGCTATAAGCAAAATAAAATTGATTGATGGCTCTCAAGTAAATGCTGTAATTAAGGAAAACCACTTTGGCAAATATGTTAAAATAATATTGCCAAATAAGGAGGAAGTTGCCATAGAGTATGCCAGCATCCTATCTATTAAACATAAAGATTATAGCTACTTCTCAAAATATATGCAAACTAAAGGTTTTTATATTGAAGGGTCAACGGCACTTTTATTCGGAAAAGAAACGAAGAGCGACCCTCGCCTTGGGTTTGCTTTAGGCGTAACGGCCAATTATCAAGTAAATTCACACCTAAGCGTGGGCATTGGTGTTGACCCCACCGTTCTTTTAGTTACCAACGAAAGCTATTTAATGCCACTTTATGGGCGTTTAAAATACAATATACTAGAGCGAAGAATATCGCCTGTGCTCTTTTTAGATGGTGGTTGGTCATTTTCGCTTACCAAAAAAGACGAAGAAAACTTTAGAACCATAAGCTATGAGGGCGGTTGGTATGCAAAACCATCAGTGGGCATACAAATAAACAAATTTACGCTTAGTGTAGGGTATCAGTTACAAAAAATAACAACAACAATAGGCAGTAATCGTAACCCATTATGGAACTCGATTGGAGATACCGTAGAAGAAAGAACCATGAAAAACATTTCTGTAACAGGGAGTTTAAAATTTTAGAACTCATTTTATCAAGCTAACAACTACTCGAATTTTGACGTAATAAGAAAATTTGACAACCATAGTATAATGGGCATTTCGAAACTAAGTTTTGCTAGTAGCAATAGTGAAACCCTACTTAGTGATTGTTATGTACATGTTAGAGGTGTTTTTAATAGAAATAAAAATGTAAACGAACACTTCCATTTTAACATTATAAGTTATTATCAAGCTTCTTTAAGATCGATTTTTAATCCGAGAGTATCATTAGAGATTAACTTAAATTTAAATATTACTAAAAAACTTAAATTCACCAGCAGTTTTACACTTTACTATGATAACAAGCCCGTAGTGCCCATAGATAATTATGTACTAAAACTTAAAATATTACTTGCCCCATAACTTATCCCTGGCCGAATATATATTGTTTGGTTATTTATGCTTGGCATAATTCTATAACCAATATCTCCTCCAATTTTTCACTTCTCATTTAATTTAATCGAAGAAGTGAAATTCGACCAAATTAGAAAAATAGAATTATTTTGAGCAAATCCGCAACAATTAATAAATGCCACAAAAAATATCAGAAATACGAATTTTCTCATGTAATCTAAAATTCAGAAAAAATATTAATATGAATTTATTCTGATAATAAAGCTACTAATCAATTTGGATAAAGACAATAAAAAAGCCCCGTACTAATAGTACGGGGCGATTATTGTAGTCCGTAGGGGAATCGAACCCCTGTTGCTGAGATGAAAACCCAGTGTCCTAACCCCTAGACGAACGGACCTTCTTCAAACGGTGATGCAAATATAGCAGTCGTTTTTATTATGCCAAACTTGAACCTAATTATTTTACATAATTTATTTTATCACACTTCCAAAAAAAATTAATAATCCATTTCATATTGGCTGATTTTAGAAATTGTAATGGTATTTTTGAGGAAATTTTAAACCCACTTATTATCATGACAAAAGTTGCCATAAACGGATTTGGGAGAATTGGTAGATTAACTTTCAAAAGCCTATTAAATAATAGCAATATTGAAGTTGTAGCTATCAACGATCTTACAGACACAAAAACACTTGCTCATTTATTAAAGTATGATTCAGTTCATGGAAGGTTTCCTGGAACTGTAGAGGCTACCAATGATGGCATTATTGTTAACGGAACAGAAATTAAAATTTATGCTGAAAGAGAACCAGCAAAACTTCCTTGGGGCGAACTTGGGGTTGATGTGGTTTTAGAATCTACTGGCAGATTTGTTGATGCTGAAGGTGCTGGTGGTCATATTACTGCAGGAGCTAAAAAAGTAGTAATCTCAGCTCCTGCAAAAGGAGATATTACAACCGTTGTATTAGGTGTAAACGAAGAAGTTCTTACAGGAAAAGAAGAAATAGTATCAAATGCATCGTGTACCACTAATTGCCTAGCTCCTATGGCTAAGGTTTTAGATGATAACTTTGGAATTGAAAAAGGATACATTACAACCATTCACGCATATACTGCAGATCAAAACTTGCAAGATGCACCTCATAAAGATTTAAGAAGAGCTCGTGCAGCGGCATACTCTATTGTGCCTACTTCTACAGGTGCTGCTAAAGCAGTTGGCTTGGTTCTACCTCATTTAAAAGGAAAATTAGATGGCTTAGCGATGAGAGTGCCTATTCCAAATGGATCTTTAACAGATTTAACAGTAGTGCTTAAAAAAGAAGTTACTGCTGAAGAAATTAATGCCGCTATGAAAAAAGCTGCAGATGGCTCAATGAAAGGTATTCTTGAATACACAATTGATCCTATTGTATCTATTGATATTGTTGGAAATCCTCACTCTTGTATTTTTGATTCATTAATGACTTCTGCCAATGGAACATTGGTAAAAGTAGTAGGTTGGTACGATAACGAAGCTGGTTACTCTGCTCGTGCGGCTGACTTAATTGAAAAAATAAGTTAATAGGAATTTATTAAAAACTAAAAAGGCTCTCCATTAGTTAACGGAGAGCCTTTTTAATTTTATAAACTCATACTTTACAAAGATTCAAGTTGTTCTTCGGTTGCATCAATATTATGATACACTTTTTGAACATCATCATTATCTTCCAAAGCTTCTATAAGGCGCATAGCACTTTTAAATACATCATTACCTAACATTACTAATGTATTAGGAATTCGTTCTAAATCTGCACTTTCGGGTTCTAGTTTAAGCTCATCTAATTTTGAATTCATATTACCAAAATCTTCCATTGCTGTGGTTATGGTTATAAAGCCATCTTCAAAAACAACATCTTCTGCCCCTCCATCAATTAACTCCATTGTTAATTCATCTTCATCCATACCCTCTACCACAGGAATTACAAATACTCCTCTCCTATCAAAAATAAATTCTAATGATCCGTTTGTGCCTAAACTTCCATCGTATTTGGCAAAATAAGAGCGGACATCGGCAACAGTTCTATTTAAATTATCGGTTGTACACTCCACAAATATGGCTGATCCACTAGGGCCATAACCTTCATAGGTAATTTCAAGATAATTGGCAACATCTCCACCTTCCACTTTTTTAATAGCTCTTTCAATAGTATCCTTAGGCATATTTTTGCCTTTCGCATTTTGAACCGCTAATCGCAACCTTGGATTCATTTCAGGATCTGTGCCACCTTCTTTAGCAGACACCGTAATTTCTTTTATCAGCTTTGTAAAAATTTTGCCTCTCTTCTTATCTAAAGCTCCTTTTTTATGCTTTATCGTACTCCATTTACTATGTCCGCTCATACTACTATGTTAAAATTCTGCACCTAAAATTATTAACTTTTTACTCGTTTATCAATTATATGTCTAAATCCTATATTTAGCACAACACCTGCTAATAAAACCAAAATACCTGTAAACGATTTCATTGTGTATGATTCATCAAAAAACAGAAAGCCTAATAGCAACGCAAATACAATCCCTATATATTGAATACTAGAAACTTTGGATAAATTATCATGTTGGTAGGCTTTAGTCATAAAATATTGTGCAAACTGTGTTGCTACTCCAATGGCAATTAAAATAATAAGCTCTTGAAGATTGGGTGTTATCCAACCAGTAAAAATTAAATATACACTCGTAATGGGTATCGTTATTAATGGGAAATAGAAAATAACAACCAAAGGATGCTCACTAAGTTTTAGTTTACGAATGCTATTATAGGCAACACCAGAAGCAATTGCTGATGAAATACCAATAATCAATTGTAGTTGAGTTACTCTAGGATCGAAACCTTGAATAAGTAATACCCCAGCAAATGATATTAAAAAAAATAGCCACTGAACGGAGTACACTCTTTCTTTAACAATATAAATACCTAATACGGAGGTAAAAATTGGTGATAGGTACTGAATGGCTACAGCACTTGCCAAAGGCATTTGTTTTATGTTTACAAAAAATAAAAGCAACCCAATAGAGCCTGCAACACCTCTAATAATTAACCATTTTTTATTATTGCCCCATAAACTAACCCCAAGTTTTTTAAGGGTAATAAAAGATATTAAAAACGAAACAATAGACCTAAAAAATACAATTTCAACAGGCCCAATTCGAGGAATCATTTTAATAAGCACATTCATAAAGGCAAAAAACAATATTGCCACCAACATATAACGAATGCCCTTGGTCATTAAGCTATTACTCCATCTTGAATAACTATCTTGCGATCAGCAATATTTGCTAAATGCTCATTATGAGTAACAATAACAAAGGTTTGGCCTAGCTCATCTCTTAACTTAAAAAACAGGTTGTGAAGTTCTTCTGCATTACTCGAATCCAAATTTCCACTTGGCTCATCTGCAAAAATTATTTGAGGCTTATTAATTAATGCCCTAGCTACAGCCACTCTTTGCTGCTCTCCCCCAGATAACTGTGAAGGTTTGTGCTTTTTACGATCAGTAATAGAAAGAATATTGAATAATTCATCGGCATATGCTTTAGTTTCCTTCGTATCCTTTCCTCCAATTAAAGCAGGCATCATAACATTTTCAAATGCAGTAAACTCTGGCAGCAAATTATGGAATTGAAAAATAAACCCGATGGTAGAATTACGAAACGAAGCAATATCAACCTTGCTTAAACTCTTAATTTCTTTAGAATCAATTACCAATGAACCAGAATCTTCGTTTTCTAATGTCCCCAATATATGAAGCAATGTGCTTTTTCCCGCCCCAGAAGCACCAACAATAGAAATTATTTCTTCCCTGTAAACATCTAAATTAATTCCTTTTAAAACCTTTACATCTCCATAGGATTTGGTGATATTTTTAGCACTTAGAACCGCTTTTTTACTCATAGTTTTCAAACTTAATAAATTTAATTATAATGACTTCCATTGCTTGAAATAATAACTGAAAACAAGTACCTTCGCAAAACATTTTTAAGCCTATAAACGGCACTTAAAACCTATAAAAAATCAATTATGAATATTCACGAGTATCAGGCCAAAGACATCCTTGCTAGTTATGGCGTTAGGATTCAAAGAGGAATAGTTGCCGAATCTAAAGAGAATGCGGTAAAAGCTGCGAAACAACTTAATAGAGATACCGGAACGGAATGGTTTATTATTAAAGCCCAGATTCATGCGGGCGGAAGAGGTAAAGGTGGAGGTGTAATACTTGCTAAAAGCATAGAAGAAGTTTCTACTATTGCTGATCAAATATTAGGGATGCAGTTAATAACACACCAAACAGGCCCAGAGGGCAAAAAGGTAAATAAAGTTTTAGTAGCCGAAGATGTTTACTACCCAGGTGCATCCGAGCCAAAAGAATTCTATTTAAGTATATTACTTGATAGAGATAAAAGTTGCAATGTAATAATGGCCTCTACCGAAGGTGGTATGGACATTGAAACCGTTGCTGCTGAAACTCCAGAAAAAATTATTAAAGAATGGATTGATCCAAGAGTTGGATTACAAGGTTTTCAAGCTAGAAAAGTTGCTTTCGCTTTAGGTTTAGAAGGTGTTGCTTTTAAAGAAATGGTTAAATTTATTTTTAACCTTTACAAGGCTTATGAAGCAACAGATTCTTCACAATTTGAAATTAATCCCGTATTAAAAACATCTGATGATAAAATTCTTGCAGTAGATGCAAAAGTTAACATTGATGATAATGCTTTATACAGACATAAAGATATTGCTGAGCTACGTGATCTTGCAGAAGAAGACCCATTGGAAGTTGAAGCAGGAAAATCTGATTTAAATTATGTGCGATTAGATGGCAACGTAGGTTGTATGGTTAATGGAGCTGGTCTTGCGATGGCTACAATGGATATTATTAAACTTTCGGGTGGAGAACCAGCTAACTTCTTAGATGTTGGTGGTAGTGCAAACGCAGAAACGGTTGAAGCTGGTTTCAGAATTATACTTAAAGAGCCAAATGTAAAAGCAATCTTAATCAATATTTTTGGTGGCATTGTTCGTTGCGATAGAGTAGCTAATGGAGTAGTTGAAGCGTATAAAAACATTGGCACGATAAATATTCCAATTATCGTACGACTTCAAGGAACAAATGCAGAAGAAGGAGCTAAAATAATAGAAGAATCAGGGCTTAAAGTAACCTCTGCCGTTGTACTTAAAGATGCAGCCGAAAGAGTTAAAGAAGCATTAGCCTTAGCCTAGCAAGCAATAACGGCACTCGTAGTTCAACTGGATAGAATATCGGATTTCGGCTCCGAGGGTTGGGGGTTCGAATCCCTTCGAGTGCACAAGGCCCTCCGCTAGATAGCGGAGGCCTTTAAACATTTAAATTTGCTTTTTTTGCAAGATACTTTTACCTTTAAGTATCCAACAGGATATACATGAAAAAAATACTTGTTCTACTCATTATAATAGCCTTTAGTTCACATCTAATTGCTCAAAGTTTTTACAGCCGTAAGGTTGATAGAAAAATTGTTGCATCTTTTGGTACAGGAACAGCTAAATATTTTGGAGATATGGCTAATCCTGGCGAACTTTTTAAGGGAGCTAAATGGAATATTGAAGGAGGTTTGGAGTACAGACTTAATTCCAGATTTTCAACAAGAGTATCAGTAACCGCATTTCAATTTTCAGGTGCAGATGAATTTGCAGATACAGAAGGAAGAAAAGTTAGAAATTTAAGCTTTACCACTACCGCATTTGAATTGGCAGGAACGGGCATTGTTCAATTATTTGCTGATGGAGCAAGGTATTACCAAAGAAAACCTATTAATGTGTTTTTACTCGCAGGTGTTGGTATAACTTGGTATGTACCCAAAGGGTTATCTACAAAGACTTTTCATGATGGCACCCCAAACCCATCAGCAGGAAAAATGGTGACATTACGAAGCTTAGAAACAGAGGGAGTTAAATATTCACCGTTTACGGTAGTAATTCCAATTGGTGGTGGAGTAAAAATGATGACTACTCCATTTTTAAATATTACTGTATCTGGTGCTTATAGATTTACTTTTACCGATTATTTGGATGATGTGAGCACTGTATATCCGGGGCTTTCTACTTTTGGAGATAATAAGCTAGCAGCTGCGATGAGTGATAAAAGGTTTGAAATAGAAAATGGCTTTGAAGCTCAACCTGGTGCTACACGCGGCAACTCAGACTTAAATGATGGCTACTTTATTATTAGCTTTCGGGCTGATTACTTCCTTCCTCCATTATCTTTGGGTGGAAATAAAAGAAAATCACCCAGTAGAAGGAATTCAAAATATAAAAACGGAAAAGCTAAGAGAAGATAAGTTAAATGTCCTTTTTATCCTGCTGTTCTTTTATCAAGTTTAGAAAATTTAGATTCATTGCTAATATATTCAGGCACTAAATTTTTCATTTTTTGTACCATCTCATATTCACTTTGATCATTAGCCAACCCGATTATTTCATCAATAGCACTATTAATTTTTAAAAAAGGATGATCAATTACCTTCGCAATCATAATTTTATTATGGTGTGTATTGGTAGTATTTTCATTATCATTTAATAACTCCTCATAAAGTTTTTCCCCTTCTCTGAGTCCAGTAAACTCAATTTCAATTTCATTATAAGGTTCAAAACCAGATAACTCAATCATTCGTTCAGCCAAATCAACAATTTTAATTGATTCTCCCATGTCAAAAATAAATATCTCGCCTCCTTTACCCATGGCTGCGGCTTCAAGTACCAATTGGCATGCCTCAGGGATTGTCATAAAGTACCTTGTAATATCTGGGTGAGTAACTGTTACAGGGCCACCTTGTGAAATTTGAGATTTAAAAAGTGGTATAACCGAGCCATTTGACCCTAGCACATTACCAAAACGAGTAGTAATAAATTTGGTTCCTGCATAAGCACCTGCTTCTGCAATATTGTTAATAGATTGGATAAACATTTCACCAATTCTCTTAGAAGCACCCATTACATTCGTAGGGTTCACTGCCTTATCAGTAGATATATAAATAAACTTTTCTACCTTACTCTTTACCGAAGCTTCAGCCAATAACCTTGTTCCTAAAATATTACACAAAATGGCCTCTGTTGAGTTAACCTCCATCATAGGAACATGCTTGTATGCCGCTGCATGAAATACAATTTGAGGTTTAAACTTCTCAAATACGTACGTTAGTCTTTCTGAATTGGTAACATCCCCAATGATATACTCGACATCAATTTCTTCAAATAGAGAACTTTTAAGTTCATGACGGAGGTGAAACATCCCTGTTTCAGACTGATCAAAGAGAATGAGACTATGTGGCTTATAAGCTGTAAGCTGCCTTACTATTTCACTCCCTATAGAGCCAGCAGCACCAGTTATAAGTATTCTTTTTCGAACTACTTCATTCGAAATGTAATAATTATTTAAATTAATTGCATCCCTACCCAATAAATCCTCAATGTTAATCTCTTTAATTTGTCTTGTGCTTAACTCACCCTTAACCCATTTATTAATGGGTGGCACATGCAAAACTTTTTTTCCTGCTTTAAGTATTACTTCTACTAATTCGTTTTTACGGTTAACCCCTAAGTTCTGAACAGAAATTATTAATTCATCAACTTTTAACTCTTCAATTAATTCTTCCAATTTGTTTCCTTGGTAGATCTTGAGCCCATTTACAACTTTAGCTATCTTATTAGGATCATCTTCTAAATAACCAACTACTTTATAAGTAGGATCATTCGAAAAAAGCTGATTTACCATTTGACCAGATTCTCCAGCACCAAAAATCAAAATTCGTTTATAAGAAATTCTACTTCCTTTAAAATGATTAAAAGCCAACTTTACAACCATCCTATACGAAAGCAAAGTAACAACGCTAATAAAAAACGTGATTA
>CAZQWZ010000102.1:0-9215 GCA_964596935.1 uncultured Roseivirgaceae bacterium | reverse complement strand
ACAATTTTAATTACACTCCAAGGTCGTTCTCCTTGTACTTCGCCTGTACGGGCATTAACCATAAAACGATACAACTTATCCTTAAACTTATAAGCACTTACGTAAGCAGGCAATAAAATATGTTTAAAGGTTATATCAGAGTGTTGTGTATTTCTAGAATGTATTCTTTGCACATCTCCACCAATATCTCTATTAATTAATGTGGTAATCTTAGTACCCATAATTACACGTGCTTTATCAAATCCTTCTTCTAAATTAACTTGATACTTTTCAGTAATAAAACCACTTAAATACTTTGTACTAAATGGCACAAGATTTTCCAAATCCCAAGGTTCAAGCTCTGTTACTTGTTTTTGAGGCAATGATTCAGATGCAGGAACCAGCACATCATCAAACGCATGGTTAACATTACCCGAAGCAGAATACCAACGAGTTCTTTGAACTTGCCTTGTTTTGGTTACAGATTTTCCGCCTTCAGTAGTGGTGTAGCTCTCGGTTACATAATAATGCACTCCTCTTTGCCCTGTGTATGAAGTGCTCGTTTTGGCATCATACGTCCAAAATGGAAGGTAAATCCCTTTAAAATGATCGAAAGAAAGCACCGCTTTTTTAAGCACATTGGGTGCGAACCAAAGTTTATTAATCCAAGCCTTAAAAGCCGCAATAGCTTCCTCTTTAGTAAGCTTAAATGGAAGTAAGCTTTTAGGTTGCAGAATACTTGCTGAGTGCGCATTACTTATCACAAGTGGTGTTGCACAATAAGGGCACGAAGATGAAGTTACATTGGGTTCCAAAGAAGACTCTGCCCCACACGTATCGCATTTAATAAGGGTTATTTCTAGCTGGTCTTCATTGGATGAACCCTTTTCAAAATATTCGTGAAAATCTAACTCTTCTATTTCCTTATCTAATACAGGGATTTCATTTTTTGCACCGCAATACTCACAAGAAAGGCTGGTGGTTCCTGGTTTAAATTTTAGATCTGCACCACACTCTACACAGCCAAATGTATCCACACTTGCTGGTGAGGCACTTTGTTCATTTCCCATATTGCTTACTTAGGAGGAAGTGGAGGAGGAACTGCTCCGAATAAATTACTTAGTGTAGAAACTTGACCAGCGGCTGTCCAAGTAGCCATGCCCTGTTTCCAAACTAGTGATTCTTTCGTTATTTGCTTTTGAGAAACCATCTGCTTTAACGTACCCATATCAAACGGGCCTGATTGCTGGCCATTTACAACTACATGGAAGGTTTCGGCAACAGGAATTGGAGGCGGAGCACCACCTGCTGGTGGTTGAGCTGCTTGTTGTTGCTGCTGTTTTGGAGCAAAAGCTTGCCCCATTTGGTTTGCCATGGCAAAACCCATTCCCATTCCCATTCCTGCTCCTGCTGTGCCACTTTCGTTTTCAGCTGCTTTTTCAATAGCTTTAGCTGCCTTAATTTTAGCAAATTTATCTAAATCAATGCGATCCAAACGGCTAAGCTCAAAAATCTCCTTCTTAATCTCTTCTGGCATCGAAATATTTTCGATTAAGAATTTTGTAAGCTCAATACCATAGGCATTAAATTCTTCTTGCATTATTTCTTTTACCAATTTCGAAATCTCATTGGTATTGGCAGCATATTTTTCAACAGGTAATTCAGCTTCTCCTATGGCATCGGTAAACCTAGTTACAATCATGCTTCTTAGCTGATTCGAAATTTCATCGGTTGTAAAGTGCCCATCGGTTCCAACAATTTCCTTAATAAACTTGGTTGGGTCATCCACGCGAATTACATAGGTGCCAAAAGCCCTAATTTCTAACATACCAAAACGAGGGTCAGATAAAGTAATTGGATTTTTAGTTCCCCATTTTTGGTCGGTAAAATTTCGAGTACTTATAAAATATACTTCTGCTTTAAAAGGACTATCAAAACCATATTTCCACCCTTTTAGGGTTGATAGAATAGGTAGGTTTTTTGTTTCTAGGGTATGTGTTCCAGGCGCAAATACATCTGCCAACTTCCCTTCATTAATAAGAACTGCAGCTTGCCCTTCTCGTACTACTAACTTGGCTGCATTTTTAATTTCGTTGTCATGCCTTTCAAAACGATACACAAGTGTGTCGTTCGAGTCATCTGTCCATTCAATGATATCAATAAACTCGCCTCTAATACTATCAAATAATCCCATATCCTGTTTTTTATGTGGTCTGGTGCGGTACTATATTAAAAATTGTACAGCTAATTTTATTTCAATAATAAAAATAGAATTTTCTTATGAAAAAATATAGAAATAAAGCAGAGTTTTTTTAGGGGTAAGAACAAAAAATAATTATGAAATCTTCTACGCTAAAGCTAAGTGTAAAAGTGTTGATGGGTGTAAACAAAAAATAGGTCTGTAAAACACAGACCTATTAAAATAAATAAAGTTAAAAATAAATGTTTACTTTAAATTACCATATCAAAGTTAATAGCACTCATTTTTTAGCTTTCGCTACTTTTGCTACTTTTGCTACTTTTGCTACTTTCTTATCCTTTTTTATTGGCTTGCCATTTTGCACTTCGCCAATAACGATTACATCCTTAGTTTTATCGTAGCTTTTCTTAGCAAATAGCATTTGTGCTTCTGTTTCTCTTCGGATTTTTAAACCTGATTTGGCTCCTTTATTTCGAACCTCGATATAAAATCCATCTTTTAATTTTTTCGGTTTCGTTGATGGTCTTCCCATAATTATTATTGCGTATCAAAAATGTGTTATAGAGGCCTTTAAACAATGTTTGTTTCCTTAACTTCTAATTATTGAGCTAATATATAATAATATTGGATTATTGGCATACTTAATACACATATTATTTTTTTGTGCTCATTATTTTCTAGTAAAAAGCCGTTTTTCTTAACGGTTTAATCTACATAAATCTGACTATCCTTTTCTGCTTGTTAATAATTTATGTTGTTGTTAAATTTAAAGAAACCTACCAAAATATAATCCGAGAGATTCATTCGTTTAACAAACGAAATTTTCAATTTCCACTTCTGGTATTTAAGCATTTTGCGTTGTTTATGAAATTATTATCATCTTAATCATTAATAAAACGATTGATGAGCTTATGGTATATTAATGTAATATTGAGGAGTATAAACTCAGGTTATTAGAATCTAAATGCTCAAAACCATACTTACCACAGAGCGGCTCTTGCTAAGAGAACTTACACTCGAAGATGCCCCTTTTATGCTAGAGCTATTAAACACCTCTGCTTACTTAAAATTTATTGGCGATAAAAACGTGCGTACCATTAAGGATGCGGAAATTAACATACAAAGTAGAATAGATAGCTATTTAATTAATGGTTTGGGGCTTTGGTTAGTTGAGCTTAAAGAAACGCAGGTTTCCATTGGTACATGTGGGTTAATAAAGCGACAGTCTATTGATGATATTGATATTGGATTTGCTTTTTTGCCAGCATATTTTGGTAAAAGGTATGGGTATGAATCAGCAAAAGCCACGTTAAACTATGCCCATAAAGAATTACAAATTAAAAAAGTAATTGCCTATACCAACAAAACAAATAAGGCATCAATTGGATTATTGGAGAAACTTGGGCTGCAATTCGAAAAAATGGCAATAATGCCAGCAGGAGATAGTGTTATGCAATTCTCGCCCATAAAAAAGCCCAACTAATTTAATAATTGGGCAGCAATAAATTTATTTGTTTTTTAAGTTGCCACAGGCAATTACTCATAATTCATTCGCATCAAAATTCTCATAAGCTTTTAAAGACAATGATGATTTTTGAAGTACTATCGTGATAATGCAATAAAATTTGAAGCAGTATTTGAAAGCTTATGAGAACCCAAAGGGAATAAAGATACCAAACAATTTGACTTCGTTCTGTTTTAAATTAATAACTAAAGCTATTATATTGAAAACACGCCTTGCAACTTATTTGCTTTCTTAATTTTTTGAAAGAAATGAATTATGAGTGATTGCCCAGAATAAAACAACGATCTAAAATGGGCTGATAAGATTTGCCAAAAGATCGGTAACACCAGCGTTTAAGTACTTTTATCTCTTTTGATAATAAACTGTCAATCGCTTTCAATAGCTCTTTTTCAAAGAGCGCTAGATCGAAACTCACCTTTTTCAAGATGGTTTTAACATATTCTAACATATATTATTATTTATTTAAAAGAACATTTTACCCTAAAACGACCCGTTCGCACTTCTCGTATATGGGAATGAAAAGTTACGAAATTTTAACATCAACTCAAAGAATTTTTACAATCGGTTGGTACAGTTTCAAAGGGGTCTTGCATATTTGTAGTTAAGAAAAATGTCATTCCTAATTCCTGTCTGCCGCAGACATGGTATTTCGGAATCTGTTAAAGATCCTGAACTAAATTCAGGGCAACTTTTATGTTTTACCTATGAGATATATCGTTTTTATTATATTATCAAGTTTCTCCTTTGCTAGCCAAGCACAAGATTTAAGTATTAAATTAGGTCGTAACCAAATTGGTAAAAATCAAAATTTCACAATCTCTATTGTGGCTAAAGGTGGCAATATTAAATCGTATGATAAGTTTCCAACTATTGAAGGGTTTAGAAAGCTAGGCACTTCTTCTTCTAGCCAAACCAATATTGTTAATGGGCACGTTTCTTCTTCGCATAGTATTATAATGAATTATAGCGCCTCAAATGAAGGAATATTTACATTGGCTCCATTTGAAATTAATGCCAATGGATTCCTTTTAAAATCGCCTGGCACCACCATTACGGTTAAAAAGGCTGTGCAGCAACAGCACAATACTAGAGCAGATCCTTTTCAAAACTTTTTTGGCAGGCAACGAAATGCCCCCACAGAATTTGTTGATATTAAAGAGGATGCATTTTTTGCCTTATCAACCAATAAAAAATCGGTGTATGTAGGCGAAGGTTTTACAACTACCATTGCCTTTTATGTAGCCGAAGCCAACCGTGCTCCACTGCAATTTTATGAACTTGGTCGCCAATTAGGTGAAATATTAAAAATAATTAAACCAGCCAGTTGTTGGGAAGAAAATTTTAACATCGAACAAATTAATGGACAACGAGTAAATATCAACGGTAAAAATTACACACAATACAAAGTATATCAAGGTGCTTTTTATCCTCTTAATAATGAAGATATTGTATTCCCTTCCATTGGGTTAGATATGATTAAGTATAAAGTAGCCAAGAACCCTTCGTTTTTTGGACAAAACAGGCAGGAGAGTTTAAAGAGATTTAAAACAAAAACGGTTACTGTTAACGTAAAAGAGCTGCCGCCACACCCATATAAAGAGAAAGTAACTGTTGGTAATTTTCAACTAAGAGAGAAAATTAACAAAACAGAATTAAACACGGGCGAGAGCTTTAATTATGATTTTAACATTTATGGTGAAGGTAATTTAGCAAGTGTAACCCCTCCCATTATTAATGTTTCAGAAAATCTAGAACTATACCCTCCTAACATTAGCCTACAAATAAACCGATCTGGCAATAAGGTTACCGGTACCAAAGCATTTAACTACTATGGAATACCCAAAGAGCCTGGCTCTTATGATTTAGGTGATCATTTTCAGTGGATATATTTTAACCTTAGAAAAAATGATTACGATACGTTAAAGGCAAATGTAGTACTTACCGTAACAGGCGAAAGTAGAAAAAACGAATCTATCATTTCACATGATCTTGGTGCTTTTTACGATTTAATTGAAGTAGAAAGCAATGAGTTTATGTATCAAAATGACTGGCCAATCTTAAGAATTGCGATGAATGTCTTTATTTTGTTGATAATATTTATAGCTGCATTCTTGATCTACAAAAACAAATGAGTAATACACTCGGTACAATTTTTAAAATAACTTCGTTTGGAGAATCTCACGGCCCATCCGTAGGAGTGGTAATTGATGGTTGCCCAGCAGGGCTAAAAATTGATGACCAATTTATTAAAGCAGAGCTTTTAAGAAGAAGGCCTGGCCAATCTAAAATAACAACAGCCCGTAACGAAACAGAAGATTTTGAAATAATATCTGGCGTATTCGAAGGCAAAGCAACGGGTGCTCCTATTGCCATTATAATTGCCAACAGCGATGCCCGCTCAAAAGATTATAATCATAACAAAGATGTATATCGGCCTTCGCACGCTGATTTTACGTACCAAGAAAAATACGGACATAGAGACCACCGAGGGGGTGGCCGTTCTTCGGCTCGAATTACAGCTGGTTGGGTTGCTGCAGGTGCTATTGCCAAACAATTTTTAGCACATAGCAACATTAAAATTCAGGGTTATGTAAGCCAAGCAGGGTCGGTCAAATTAAATACTCCTTACACACAGCTTGATTTATCTCAAACGGAGAGTAATATGGTTCGTTGCCCTGATGAAAAAGTAGCCAATGAAATGATTTCGCTTATTGAAACCACCAAAAAAGAAGGTGATACAATTGGAGGAGTGGTTTCTTGTGTGGTTTCTAATATGCCTGTGGGTATAGGAGAGCCTATTTTTGACAAGCTACATGCAGCTCTTGGCCATGCAATGCTTTCGATTAATGCCGTTAAGGGCGTAGAGTTTGGAAGCGGATTTGATGGTGCTGCCATGAAAGGATCAGAACATAACGATGCTTTTATTGCAGGTGAAAAAATAACTACACAAACTAATTATTCTGGAGGCATACAAGGGGGTATTTCTAATGGGGAAGATATTTTTTTCAAGGTTGCCTTTAAGCCTGTAGCCACCATTATGAAAGAGCAAGATACAGTTAATGAAGCTGGTAATGCAACCACCATTAAAGGCAAGGGCCGCCACGACCCTTGTGTAGTGCCTCGTGCAGTACCTATTGTTGAGTCTATGGCCGCGATTGTGTTGGCCGACTTTGTATTACGCGCACGAAGTGCTACTTTCGAGGGCTAAAAAGAAGCCTATAATTCTATTTTTTTAATAAACTTAATTAAAATGAAGAAATTGCCTTTGCATATAAAAATACTATTTGGCCTTTTGGCTGGTGTTATTTATGCGTTTGTTTCAAGTTCATTGGGTTGGAATGAGTTTACCATTAATTGGATTGACCCCTTCGGAACTATCTTTATTCGATTACTTAAATTTATTGCAGTGCCTTTGGTTTTATTTTCCATTATTGGAGGCATTACTAACCTCAAAGACATTACAAAACTTGGCCGATTGGGGGGTAAAACTTTGGGGCTTTACCTTATAACAACTGTTACAGCTGTAAGTATCGGATTATTCTTAGTAAATATTATACAGCCAGGAAGCTTTGTAGATAATGATCAACGTGTAAAAAACAGAATCTCTTATGAGCAATGGGCTTTAGATAATGGCGTTAAAATTTTAGATGGAAAATTTTTTACTGATGACCCACAATATGCCCATATAGTAGAAGATGTTAGGAAAGAGGGTACTCAAATGACAGAGGCAGAACGTAAAGTGGTTGCATCAAGAATGGTATCAGCTGAAAACAAAAAAGAAAGTAGTCCTTTATCCTTTTTAGTGGAGATGGTTCCTGAAAACGTGGTGTTTTCCATATCTAATAATGGACTCATGCTTCAAGTAATATTTTTTGCCATATTTTTTGCCATTGCTATTATTCTAATGCCCGAAGAAACATCGAAACCAGTAATAGATTTTATTAACAGCATGAGCGAAGTGTTTCTAAAAATGGTAGATATGGTAATGAAAGCCGCACCTTTTTTTGTTTTTGCTCTTTTAGCAGGAGTAATAGCAAAAATGGCAGATACTCCTACCGAAGTTTTTGAAATATTTAAAGGATTAGGAATTTACTCCATTACATTGTTATTGGGCTTAGCCTTTTTAGTTTTTATACTTTACCCATTAATCGTTGTGCTGTTTACAAAAAATATAACGTATAAACAGTTTTTTAAAAACATAAGCCCTGCTCAATTTTTAGCCTTTTCTACAAGCTCAAGTGCAGCTACATTGCCTGTAACAATGGAATGTGTTGAAGAAAACATGGGTGTAAGTAAAAATATTTCAAGTTTTGTTTTGCCAGTAGGAGCTACCGTAAATATGGATGGTACTAGTTTGTACCAAGCCGTTGCAGTATTGTTTTTAGCACAGCTTCATATGGTTGATTTAACTTTGGCTCAACAAATAACAATTGTGCTAACAGCCACACTTGCATCTATTGGAGCAGCGGCTGTACCTAGTGCTGGCCTTGTAATGATGATAATTGTGCTTCAATCTGTAGGATTAAACCCCGCTTGGATTGCAATCATTTTTCCTGTTGATCGAATTTTAGACATGTGCAGAACCGTTGTAAACGTTACTGGAGACGCAACTGTTGCAACACTAATTGCTAAATCAGAAGGAGAGCTTAATCACGACCCTAGTAAGGTAGTATAGTTGTAAATTTTTTTATAGATGAGATCAATAGTTCCATTTTTTATAGTGGCAGTATTTGCTTTGATTGGATTAGTAAATAATACTTCTGCTCAAGATCTTGATACCCTAATTTATTGTGGCATCAAGATCGTGCCCTTTAACAAAGAATTTCGAAACGAGCCTATCGAAGAACTTTCTGGAATAGAATATACAGGCAAAGGAAATCTTTTTTATGTGATTCCTCAATCCAGAAGTAAAGCACATATATTTTTATGCACCATTAATACATCAAATGAAGAAATTCA
The DNA here is from genome assembly GCA_964596935.1 of uncultured Roseivirgaceae bacterium. GTDB lineage: Bacteria > Bacteroidota > Bacteroidia > Cytophagales > Cyclobacteriaceae > JAKISE01. The sequence goes on along the minus strand of CAZQWZ010000102.1, from coordinate 552 downwards.
AGTAGAATTTGACAGTGTTATTTACCTAAATCACGGACCTTTAGAAGCAGAATCAATTCGGGTAAATCCATTAACTAACCAATTGTATATTTCTGAAGAAGCCGATTATGGTGTTTCTTACGTGTACACAATTTCTGACAGTCAAAAGCTAGAAAAAATATATGAATCTAAGCTAGAGCAAAGATGTAATAGCGGTTTTGAAGGCCTTTGTTTTAATAAAAAAGGGGATGTAATGTATATGAGTTTAGAAAGACCATTGAAAGGATTTCTAACTCAAATAATTGCGTATAATTTATTGGACAGCACCAAAACGGTGTATAGTTATAAATTAGATGAGGTTCCAAATGATAAAAGAAATGATAATGGAATTACAGAACTCTTAGTAATTAATGATTCTACACTTTTAGTTGTTGAAAGAGCCTTTCTAGGAAAATCATTCGGAAACTCAATTAGAGTTTATAAAGCTTCAATTCCAAGCACTGGAAATGAGATTTAAAAAATTAAGCTTCTAACAGATTTCTCAGCTTCACCTGAAATTGACAATATTGAAGG
>CAZQWZ010000101.1:0-9311 GCA_964596935.1 uncultured Roseivirgaceae bacterium | reverse complement strand
CTTATGTAGGTTATATGGTGTTTTTGGTAATGAGAGGGTAGGCTTATGTAGGTACACAAACTTGTGAGGTTACTTGCCAAACGGCAATACACGTAACAAGTTTAATAAAGAACTCTAAAAAACATTATAACCTACTCTTGTTGGTGTTTCCCCAACAAAGGTTAGGTGTGGTAAAGTACACAAAAACACTTCATTCCTGCGTAGGCAGGCATCCGCCTTGCAGGGTGTGCAAAAAAACGAATGCTTTAAGCTCTTTTCTCCACTTCTACAAGTTATTCCGCAGGAGATCTTAACCATAGGGCAAGTCTTGCATTGTGGCAAAGATTTCTCTACTGCGTTGCGAAATGACGTGCGGTGGTAGCAAATAAAAAAGCCTCCAAGCATTACACTTGGAGGCTGCAATTAAGTTCTGATTGCTAATTGCTTTGCTGGAGGTTGTAATTGTATTTTCTTTTCTAAAGAGAATTATTTAAGTCTTGCCTTCCGATTATGGCCATAATTTCTACTATGTTATTATTTACTTTAAAGTAAATGCTATCTGAACCACATACGCATCGTCTGTATCCAGTTTTTATAAAATCAACTGACTCAAATGAAAAGGGTCGTTGAGCTATAATATCAAAATACTCAAAAAATGAATCAGCTTGTGCCATTCCAAATTTTTCGATTCCGTAATGATGTATTCTAATTAAATCTTCTGTAGCTACATTACTTAATTTGTATTTAGCCATTAAGTAAAGATTTTGATTTTGCTAGTATTTGTTTTTTACTGTCATTGGTAAACCCACTCTGTTCAGCCCTTTCCAATTTAGAGCTTATCCAATCAATTTGTCGTTGTTGCTTTCTAGCTTGCCTTATTAAATCGTTTATAAGTTCACTCTTGCTAGAATATTCTTTAGTATCAACTTGATCTTTTAACCACTCGTCATTTGGTTGTGTGAATGAAATACTTTGCCTTGCCACAATATTTATTTTGGTGTAAAATTACATCAAAAATACACCAAAAAAAATAAGCCTTCAAGCGTACACTTTTCTCACCCTAGTAAGTCATTCCGAAGGAATCTTAACCAAGTAGAAAGAAATGTTTGAGCATAAGATTCTTCGTTCCTCTGAATTGAAGAAGGAGGAGGCAAAGATTTCTCCACTGCGTTGCGAAATGACGTGCGGTGGTAGCAAATAAAAAAACCTCCAAGCACTACACTTGGAGGCTGCAATTAAGTTCTGATTGCTAATTACTTTGCTTGTTGGTGCGCCAAAGGCACCCCGTTGGTGAAACAATACCAACAAGGGGTTTGCCATATATAGTCAGCTGGCGAGTGGTTTGCAAACACATTAACTTTAAAATACTATTGCGCTACCCATTAATAACTCATCTGCTGACTTTACCTCTTTTCTCCACTCCCTGCAAGTCATTCCGTAGGAATCTTAACCATAAGGCAAGTCTTTCGTGTTGGTTAAGATTTCTCTTGCTTAGGCAAATCTGTCAGGTCTCTTGCCAGGCTGCATAAAGACCTGACAGATTTTAAAAGCATTAATAAACCTCCAAGCATTACACTTGGAGGCAGCAATTAAGTTCTGATTGTTTTGCATTAAAAATGCTATTCTCATTCATTCTCGTTACAAACGAGGACGATTTGGGGAAATGCCGTGTGGAGAGTATTTAATAAACAACCCCGAGGAAGATGGGCTATCGCCCTGCGATTAAAAAACCTTATACTTCGATTTTGTTAGGATGTTTTTGGCATCGGGGTTAGCCATTAATTCTTGTAAAGAAACATCGGGGTTGGTAAGCATATAAGCTCTTACAATATCTAACCCAACCCATGAGCCAATTCGGCCTGGGCATTTTTCGCCAATTTCAGCTACATTAGGGCGTTCATCCATATACTTTTGCTTGGTAAAATGGCTGGTTTCGTAGAGCAGTTCATTATTAAGAAAATGAAACCAAATGGCATCCTTATTTTCTTCTACGTCTTTGAGTTCAGCACCACTATACCAAACCAATAATGAATCGCTGGCACATGGCATCATTTGCTTCGCAAAGTAGAATTTTTTACCATAATACACCATATCGGCTAACATTGTTTGGTCTTTAATTTCTTCCTTTAAATACCTATCGGCATAGAGCAACACAACAGCAGGCACAATGTATGATTTATCATAACGTGGCAGAATATATTGAGGGATTCCTGGTGGCCTATATTTGGCATCTTTACCTAAATAATACTCCAACCCAATAATTATTTGATCTTTACCCACATACATTTCACTACTTCCAAAGCCTGTTATTAATGTTCTAATTTGAGGAGCTTCAAAATTTGGGTAATAATGTTTGATGTAACTAAAAGCATCTTCAAACTCTTGTTTAAGGTCTGCCATCTCACCAAAAGAGGCAATGGTTTCTTGATAAAGGGTATCAACATAGGGATTTTTAACCCTTTTATAAAGCTCACTAGCTAATACTGAAACTGAAGGGTATTCTTTTACACCTAAAAACTCATCGGCTAAAACAGGGTTAGAATTGATAAACTTCTCTACCTCTTGAACAGATTCTAACTTGAATAAGTTGTCTTCTAATCGCTCAATTGTAATTGATACCCTATCTGCATCTTGCAAAACAGGTGCCTCAATGCAGGTAGAATCTGAGGTGCACGAAAAGGCAAATGCTACTAGAGAAATAATAAGATAGTTTTTCATACAAAGAAGGTGTTATTTTTGCCTCTATCTAAACCGTCATTCCTGCCTATGCAGGAATGACGTAGGTTGTGTTTTAATCCAATTTAATTTCTTCCTTCATCGAATTTAAGAAATTATACTCGGTTACTGCCAATGATGAATCGGCAATTATTTTTACCCATTTATGGTAATTTTTCCACCAACTAAACCGAATAGAAAATATTCCTTTCGTAAAATAACTATATAAATATGGGTGAACCACAAGCGAAAGTCCACGCTCATTCTGGTTTTCTAACAAAAGCTTAAGAGCATCTTCAATTTGATCTGCAATATTTATCGAAGCCGTAATAGCACCCGTTCCATTACAAGTAGGGCAGCTTTCAGCCGTTTTAATATTAACTTCTGGCCTTACCCGTTGGCGGGTAATTTGCATTAAACCAAATTTAGACAGCGGTAAAATGGTGTATTTGGAACGATCTCCAACCATTTCCTCTTTCATTTTTTGTTGCAGCAACCTTCTGTTTTCAACTCTACGTAAATCGATAAAATCAACTACAATAATTCCGCCCATATCGCGCAAGCGTAATTGGCGAGCAACTTCAGCGGCCGACTCTAGGTTTACAGCTAAAGCAGTTGCTTCTTGGTCAACTTCTCTATTGCTTTTATTACCACTGTTAACATCAATAACATGTAGTGCTTCGGTGTGTTCGATAATCAAATACCCACCACCTTTAACACTTACCGAGCGACCAAACATAAGTTTAATCTGCTTTTCTAAGCCAAACGATTCAAACAATTTTACCTTGCCATTATAATACTTGACAATGTCCTCTTTGTCTGGCGCAATTTGTCGGATGTAGGTTTGAATTTCGTCAAACATATCCTTGTCGTCCACGGTAATTTTATCAAAGCTCTCGTTAAGCACATCTCTTAAAATAGTTGATGTTTTGCTTATCTCGCTTACAATTACATCCCGAGGCTTGGCCGATTTAAGCAGTTCCATTCCTACTTTCCATTTCTGAACGAGGATGTCGAGGTCGGTGTGGAGCTCGGCAACAGATTTGCCTTCGGCAACGGTGCGAATAATTACACCAAAATTTGACGGTGTAATCGAATTCATTAAGCGCATTAAGCGCTTGCGCTCATCGCTATTACTAATTTTTTTAGATATGCTTACCGCTTTCGAAAACGGCACAAGCACAATGTATCTTCCAGCTAGTGATAACTCACAGGATAATCGGGGCCCTTTTGTTGATATAGGTTCTTTTACAACCTGAACAAGGATTTTTTGGTTTCGAGTTAAAACTTCAGAGATTTTACCGTGTTTATTAATATCAGGTAAGATTCTAAAATCTCCTAATTCTGATTTTGCATTTCGGCTCTGAACTTGCTTGGTGTACTTATTTAACGATTGTACTTTAGGTCCTAAGTCAAGGTAATGTAGAAATGCATCTTTCTCATAACCAACATCGACAAAGGCTGCATTTAACCCTGCAACCACTTTTTTTACAGTACCTAAGTATATTTCACCTACTGTAAATTGACGGCTATCGTCTTCTCGATGGTATTCTAATAATCCTTTGTCCTTTAATAAGGCAATCCGACTTCCAGTTTGAGTAGCACTAATTACTAACTCATTACTCAAAATAATAGTCGTTTATGTGTAAATATTATTAATACCTAACCTATAACCTAAGCAATTCTAAAAAAAAGAATAGTTGTAGGTTGGGTAAACCAATAAACGCTCTGTAGTACAGCCCGAAGGTTAGCTACAGAGCACAATTGTTTTGTTAGTGGACTAACCACCAAAATCTATTTTTTCTTGTGTCTATTTTTTCTTAGACGCTTTTTACGCTTGTGCGTTGAAATCTTATGTCTTTTTCTTTTTTTACCGCAAGGCATAATGTTGTTGTTTTGTTCCGATCTACTAAATAGCAGTGTGGAAGGTTATACTTAATTTATTTAATATTGCTTAGATGGTTTCACTATAGGGTCTTGTCTATCGTAATCACACCTTAAATTTCAATTTATTAATTTTTCTCTTTTGAAAAACCAGTCTCACTTAGTGCCATATATCTAGCTGCGCTATCATATTCTCCTAGTTTTGCATAGGTGGTTGATAACTGGAGCGCAAAGTTAGAATAATTTTTGGGAATAGTTGACATAAACAAACTGTCTTTTAGCATTTTAATGCTTTCGGGTTCAGTTAATAACTCATTGGCAGTGGACGAGGTCTGTGTTTCTTCCTTCATTGCCTTCCTAGTTATAAATAAAATTATCTGAAAAAATATAATTGCCACTGCAATAACAAAAGTGATAGTACTAGCTTTTATCCAAATACGCATTTACAATAATTCATTTTAAAGGGATGAAGCTCTTTGCCTCGAACTGCAAAGTTAGTGGGCTAATATGCCTTGAATAATAAGTGTTTAGACTTAGTATAATTTATTGCTGTGCACAAAAAAACCACCAGTGTACAATACCGGTGGCTTTTAATAACATCAAGTATGGGAGTTTATCCTTTTACTTTACTACTGGTTTTAATTTTTTCTACAAATACTTTTGATGGCTTAAAGCTAGGCACGTAATGTGCTTCTATTACAATAGCCGTGTTTTTAGATATGTTACGAGCGATTTTGCGAGCTCTTTTTTTGTTTACAAAACTACCAAAGCCTCTTACATAAATATTTTCTCCATCAGCCATAGAGTTTTTTACTACGCTAAAAAATGCTTCGATTGATGCTGTTACATCTCCTCTGTCTATTCCTGTTTTATCAGCAATCTCTGAAATTACGTCTGCTTTCGTCAAAATTGAAAAGTTTTTTAATTTAAAATTCTATAATTGGCTAATAGTCAATTAATTTGCCGCAAATTTAAACGCAAAGTTTTAATATAAAAATTATCTTCGCTCTATTTAAAAAAACAATTTAAAAACTTCTTATTCCTTTGATTAACAATCAGTTTACTTCGATAATTATTGGGTGGTATAATTTAAACAAAAGGGAGCTCCCTTGGCGTAATACTACCAACCCATACCTTATTTGGATCTCAGAAATCATTCTTCAGCAAACACGAGTTGTTCAAGGGTTGCCTTATTATCAAAAATTTAGTCAAACTTTTCCTACAATTAAATCATTAGCCAATGCAAGCGAGCAAGAAGTGCTTTCATTATGGCAAGGCTTGGGCTACTATTCGCGTGCTAGAAATATGCACAAATGTGCCCAAATTGTAGAAAGTGATTTTAAGGGTAATTTTCCTAATCAATTTGAGCAACTTTTAAAACTACCAGGCATTGGTCCTTACACGGCAGCAGCCATTGCATCGTTGGCTTTTAACAAACCTTCGCCTGTGGTAGATGGCAACGTATATCGGGTATTAGCAAGAGTTTTTGGGATAGAAAACAATATAGCGGATGCTAAAAGTTTTAAGTTGTTCTTCAATTTATCAGAAGAACTGATAGATAGAAAGCAACCTGGCACCTATAATCAGGCGGTGATGGAAATGGGGGCAACCGTTTGTGCACCGCAAAACCCGCAATGCGATACTTGCCCGTTAAATGAAATCTGCTATGCCAGAGCTCATAAAAAACAAAAGGGATTACCTGTTAAGATTAAGAAAATTAGAAATAGGGTAAGATATTTTACTTATTTGGTTATTGAACAAGATGGACATATTGCTTTGAAAAAGAGAGAGGATAAAGATATTTGGCAAGAACTTTACGAGTTTTACTTAATAGAAAACGGCAACCCCGTTTTGCCCAATGAATTAGAAAATGATTTCTTAAAAACTCTCTTAGATAACAGAGCTATTATAAGCCAAGAAATAAATATGCCAAAGCATATTTTAAGCCATCAAACTATATTTAGCACCTTTTTACATATTAAAATAGATAGCAATACTAATGTGAGTAAATTGTTGAATGAAAATCAATTAGTTTTGTATTCAAAATTAGAAATTGAAGCACTGCCTAAGCCTGTATTGATAAGCAAGTATTTGAATAGTGTTTCTTAATTGATACATTTACTATAGATTAAATTAACCAATAATGGCAGGAGTAAACAAAGTAATATTAATAGGTAATTTAGGTAAAGATCCTGAAGTAAGGCATCTTGAAAACGGAACTCCCGTTGCTTCTTTTTCATTAGCAACTTCCGAAACTTATAAAGATCGCACCACAGGTGAGCGCAAAACGAATACGGAATGGCACAATATTACTTTATGGAGAGGCCTTGCCGAGGTTGCTGAAAAGTATTTACACAAAGGCGATCAAGTATATATTGAAGGAAAATTGCAGACTCGCTCGTGGGAAAAAGATGGAGTAACAAGATACACAACTGATATAGTGGCTAACACAATGACGATGTTAGGCACTAAAGGACAAGGTGGTGGGGAACAAAATCAAGGCGGAGGCAATACTACTGCTACACCTCAACAACAACCTGCTGCTCAGCCTGCAAATACTGAAGCAGTTAAAGCTCAAAACACTGAAGAACTTGACGACCTTCCTTTCTAAGAAAGACAATTTAATTATGTTCAATTTAGCTTTTAGTGATTGGAAACGGCCATAGACGAACCTCCAAGTTGGCTCTTTAGCCAACTTTTATTCATTTCTGGAGAAACAGATTCATCGCTCATATTTCTTATACTCGTATTAGGAATTATATTCTTTTTATTGATTTTTTCTGCCATTATTTCTGGCTCAGAAGTGGCTTTTTTCTCACTTTCAAGTGCAGAGTTAGAAGAATGTGATGCCAATAATAAAGGCCCAGATAAACTTATTTGTTATCTAATCGAGAAACCTAAAGAGCTTTTGGCTACCATTTTAATCATTAATAATTTTGTTAATGTAGCCATTATTACCATTGCCACCTATGCCACTTGGCAAATGGTTGGACACTCCAACGAAGGGCCCGTGTTAGCAATATTGGCAGTTATAATTACTACGCTCATTGTGTTTTTTGGTGAAATTATTCCAAAAATATATGCCAACCAAAAAGGGCTTACTGTAGCTCGTTTATCGGCACGGATATTATTTGCATCGATGAAGATCGTTAAGCCATTGGCTTGGGTATTGATTTCTATGACCAACGTTGTAGAAAAAAGAATTAAAAGAAAAGGATATTCAGGCTCAATCGAAGAGGTTAATCATGCCTTAGAGTTATCTACCGAAATTGGCACTACCGAACAAGAAAGAGATATTTTAAAAGGAATTGTTCATTTTTCTACCATTCCTGTAACTCAAATAATGAAAGCTAGAGTAGATATGGAAGCTGTGGAGCTTTCTACTTCGTTTCATGAGCTAATGGATAAAATTAATAAAACGGGTTACTCTCGTTTGCCTGTTTACAAAGAGGACTTAGATACGATAGAGGGAGTTTTATACATTAAAGATTTATTGCCTCATATCAATAGAGACGAGTTTTTCGATTGGCAAAAATTATTGCGCCCAGCCTATTTTGTGCCAGAGGCAAAAATGATTGATGATTTGCTTAAAGATTTTCAAGAAAAACATGTGCATATTGCCATTATTGTAGATGAATATGGCGGTACCGAAGGGCTTATTACCTTAGAAGATATCATCGAAGAAATTGTTGGTGAAATTAACGATGAGTATGATGAGGAAAATGAATTGTTTAAAAAAGTAGATGCAACCACCTATGATTTTGAAGGCAAAACATCTATCAACGATTTTTGCAAGGTTGTAAAAGAGGACACCAAATTATTTGAAGAAATAATGGGTGAAAGCGAATCTTTGGGTGGAATGATATTAGAGGTGCATACCCGTTTGCCCAATACAGGCGAGCAAGTTTATTTTGATAAATACACTTTCACGGTTATATCCGTTGATACTAAAAGAATAAAGAAAATAAGAGTAAAAATTGATGAGAAGTAATTGGTGGCTACTTATTGTATTGGTTTGGGTAAGTTGCGAAAAAACATACACCCCCAAACCTAAAGGGTTTAATCGGTTAGATTTACCCGAAAGGCACTATGTAGCATTACCCGATTCGTTGCCTTATACATTTGATATTTCATCGTCAGTAAAAATCCTTAGAGATTCATCTTACATTGCAGAGCGTTATTGGATTGATCTTTATTACCCAGAAATAGTGGCCAATGTGCAAATAACCTATAAGCCATTATATAATAACGAGGTGCTTTTAAAGGAGTTGGTAAACGATGCTTATAAACTTACTTCAAAACATCAAATTAAGGCCTATGCCATTAACGAGAGTATTTTAATTACGCCTTTGGGTAAAACGGCTGTTGTGGCAGAGCTTGAAGGTGAAGTGCCTTCTCAATTACAATTTTTTATTACCGATTCTACCACCAATTTTTTAAGAGGGGCACTGTATTTTAGAACATCTACAAAAAACGACTCGCTAGCTCCTGCCATCGAATATATCAAAATTGATATTATGCGTATGCTAAATACATTAGAGTGGAAAGAGCCAGGCTAAGACACCATATACCCTGCTCATAAAACCCTTTGCCTACTTGCAAAATGGCTAAGACTCCTTCGGAGTGACCTGCAAAATGGAGATAATATCCTTTATAAAACTTGCTAGAAGCATATCTACAAACCCACTTAGCAAGTCATTTCGCAACTTAGTGGAGAAATCTTAGCCATTAAG
>CAZQWZ010000100.1:0-9339 GCA_964596935.1 uncultured Roseivirgaceae bacterium | reverse complement strand
AGACGCTACAATGAACCGAAGCCTTACTTCGCATCATTGTAGCTTAATTGTTAGTAGTTTTTTATTTCGTTTAATATTTTTTCCATTTTATTATTCAATTCCATTTCTCCATTTATTTTCAAAACTTTGCAGTTGAGTAATTCAATCCAATTATTATGAATTTTAAAAGACCTACCATTAAAACTTGGGTTTTCGTATTGGTTAGCCCATTCCAAAAATTCTTTTGAATTCTGTTGGGTTTTTTTGTCAGTCAGAAGTTTTTCTCCATAACGTTCAAACTCTCGTTTTTTTAGTCGTTCCATTCTTTCGTTGTTTTCCAATCGAATAAAAATGGCTAAATCAAACGCTGTTTCCCATTCCTTTCCCCAACTTACCATAGAACCACTTATGACTACATTCTCGGATCTGTTGAAGTCCAATTTCAGATTTTCATTCCGTTCTGTTAATGGTGTTTTTTCTTGAAAAGGTGGTGTTGTCTTTTTCCAATAATAATCGTCAATGTCCAAGTGTTTAAAGTCTGTCCTTTTCTCAATTTCATTTCCCAAAGTTGTTGTTCCAGAGCCAGATGCTCCGAATAGTAAAAATTTCATTTAAAGGACTATTTTTCTTTGTTTGGTCAAATTACTGGCAACTTATGTGTAACAAGCACCTTGTGCTTGTTATTTCTGTTATAAATATAGGCAAGCAGCACTTATCCAACAAATAATTGACTGATGGGCATGTAATTAATTTCTACTGTTTCGATTTAAAACAATAAAGGACGATACCTTTCGGCATCGTCCTTTATATATAAGAATATATCTATATCTACTTGCTCTTTTTTGTATCTAAATCCAACACAATTGGAGCAGCGATAAAAATAGATGAATAAGTACCTACTAGTACACCTATTACTAATGCGAAAGAGAAGCCTCTAAGCACAGCACCACCAAATATTAATAACACCAATACCACTGCTAAAGTGGTTAACGATGTAATCACGGTACGGTTCATTGTACTGTTAATGGCACTGTTAAAGATATCCATTCTATCCGATGAGGTATGCAGGTTTACATTCTCACGAATACGATCAAATACAATTACGGTATCATTTATTGAGTAACCAATAATGGTAAGGATTGCCGCTATAAATACTTGATCAATCTCAAAACTATAACCAAATAGCCCAGCAATAGCAAAAGCAGATAGCACCAGTAATGTATCGTGGAACAAGGCAACAATTGCACCTAAACCAAACTGCCATTTTCTAAACCTTACAACTATGTATAAGAAAATTACGATTAATGATAAGAGCATTGCTTTCATCGAATCTTTCTTAATATCATCTGCAATGGTAGCTCCAACTTTCTCTGAACTTAAAATAGAGAAATGTGTCTCATCTACTTTAGAGCCATCTGCTATAAACATTTGTCCTGTAATTTCAGATAACCCAGCAACCAAGAGGTTTTTAACTTTTGCGTCCATTTCTGAAGATTCATCTGTTACTTCATAACTGGTAGTTATTTTTATAACATTATTTGCACCAAATGTTTTAACCTCAGTACCCGAGCCTTCGAAAGTTGAAGTTAATCCTGTTTTTATAGTTGATGCAACTACTGGCTGATCAAATTTAACCACATACGAACGTCCACCCTTGAAATCAACACCAAAGTTTAACCCGTTTACAAATAATAGCCCTAACCCAATAGAAATAATTATTCCAGAAGTAATATATGCTCTTTTTCTCTTCGACATAAAGTCGATATTCATATTAGAAAGTAAGCCAGCAGAAAATCTTGTTTTAAAGTTAAGATTACTAGCATCTCCTTTTTTACGTAACCATTGCTCTACAATTACACGTGTAATAAATACAGCAGAGAAGAACGAACTTCCAATACCAATCATTAAAGTAATTGCAAACCCTTTAACTGGGCCTTGACCAAATGAATAAAGAATGGCTGCAGTTAAAAAGGTGGTAACGTTCGAATCAATAATAGAGCTAAATGCCTTTCGGTAACCCGAAGAAACTGCCTCTCGCAGTGCAACCCCATTTCGGAGTTCCTCTCGAATCCTTTCAAAAATAAGCACGTTGGCATCAATTGACATGCCAATGGTAAGCACAATACCTGCAATGCCTGGCAATGTTAGCGCAGCACTTAACTGTGCCAAAATACCCATGATAAAGAAGATGTTGAATAGCAAAGCAAAGTTTGCTACAAATCCTCCACGTGCGTAATAAAACACCATAAATAGCACTACTAAACCTAAGCCTGCCAATATTGATATGGCACCCTGTTTTTGAGCTTCAGCTCCCAACGTTGGCCCAATAATAGCTTCTTGCACAATTCGTGTTGGCGCTGGCAAAGTACCTGCTTTAAGTACATTGGCTAAATCTTTTGCTTCTTCAATAGAAAAGTTTCCAGATATTTCAGAATTTCCATTTGGGATTTCTCCATTAACATTTGGAGCTGAATACACATAATTATCTAATACAATTGCAATACGCTCACCAATATTAGCAGCTGTAAGCTTTCTCCATTTTTTAGCTCCACTTGCATTCATTTGCATAGATACCGATGGGCGAGTAGCCTGATCTAACGACTGACGAGCATCGGTAATAACATCTCCTTCTAAAGGTGCTTTTCCTCCACGGCCCGTTTTTAAAATATGAAGTTCAATATGAGGCTCCGCAGTTAAATCATCATGGTCGTGAGCTTTAACTTCCCACGCCAATTTAAATCCTCTTGGGATTAACGCTTTTACATCAGCTCTTCTATAAATACGATTAATTTTAAAGGTATCTTTTACATTATATACCAAACCGCCCTCTTGCATTGCTAAACTAAAAATGGGTGAAAGTTGAGAGTTATATAAAGAGTCTAATTTAGAGGCTGTATCTGCACTATCAGAATCAGCAGTATTTACACTATCAGAAGATTCTTCTCCTAACAACCCTTGCAAACTTTCCTCTTCTTCGGCAGGAGCTTCTTCATCTAAATCAACCGATTTAGCCTTTGCATTTTGCTCCGCAACTAAGTAAGCATTTATTGCTTGCAAAAAATTGCCGGATTCTGCTGGAGTGGCAACTTCAAAAAATTCTAGTTTGGCAGCTCCTTGTAAAAGCTTACGAACCCTTGCAGGGTTATCGGCTCCAGGTATTTCTACTTGAATTCTACCTGTTCCTTGCAATCTTTGAATGTTAGGTTGAGAGGTACCAAACCTATCAATACGGGTACGAAGAATATTAAAAGAACGATCCATGGCATCTTCAATTTCATCATTGATGATGTTCATGATTTCCTTATCAGTAGTTTCGAAAGATATTTTACCACGATTAGCAGCATTCGCAAAGATTGTGCTTAGCTTTCCATCAGGTTTAATTTCTTTAAACGATTCGTAAAATAATACACTATATAATTCCTGACTAGTTTTTTGCTTTTTAATTGCCATGTTTATAGCAGCTATAAAATCAGGATCTTCGTTATTTCCACTAAGGCCTTTCAAAATTTCAACAGGTGAAACTTCAAGCACTACGTGCATTCCTCCTTGTAAATCTAGTCCTAAGTTTAACTCAGTGGCTTTAATTTCTTTAAATGTGTAGTCTATACCCAGTAGGTTATAAACAGGTTCGTTCCAGATGGAATCTAAATACGTTTGTTTTTTTGCTAGGTCAACTACACCTGATTCGTTTGTAGCAGCTAGTACTGCTTCTTTCTGTATATTCCTCGATATAAATGTGAAGGATAAATAATACAGACATAATGCTGTAACAATAAGTGTTAGTACAACAATTGCACTTCTATTTCTCATGATTTTATAAAATTAGATTAGTTATTAAATTTAAAACTGAATGTTATTCCTCCGATAGCTATCGGAGGAATATGTTTGGTATTTTACCCTTATTGTAATTAAGAGATTCCTCGTAAAGCTAAGAGGAAGACGATACCCTTTAAGGGGCGTTCGGGGAAATTACTTGCTCAAAAAGCGTTTTGAAAAAAGAAGAAACATATTTTGTAATAATATGTGTGTTTTTTTCTTTTTTATCATCACCAAAAACAATTTCTTTAATTTGATGTAATTCTTGATCTACTTGAATAGATGTAACTGATAAAAATACATCTTGAGTTGCACTAACAACTTCCTGTGATTCTTGATTTTCAGAAGAAGTTGAATCATCCACAACATCAATATACATATCGAGGCTACTTTTTACAAAAGTATGGCTCGTTTGATACACCAAAACCGACATGCCAATTAAAACTAGCATTAGAATTGTTGAGGGGTGTTTATATGTTCTTTTCTTCGACATTTTTATTAGGTCGCAAACTTATCTAATCCATTCATTACCAACAAGCTATTTGTTAGAAGATGTTTGGTTAAATATTGATTTTTGATCGCACATAGGTTTCAATTACATCTAGCGCACTATCGTAAGAACGATGATTAGGAATAATGATATCCGCTTCAGATTTAAAAGGCTTAATATGTTTTTCGTAGGTAGGCATTACATGGTGTTCATACCTATACAATACATCATCCAAATCGTAGCCTCTTTCTTTATCATCGCGTACTATCCTACGAATCAACTTGATGTAATCTTTGGCATCTATGTAAAGTTTCATATCAAGAATTTTAGCAATGGGCTGATAGTACAGCACAAAAATGCCTTCTACAACAATGACAGGTGCGGGCTTTAGCATAACCACAGATTCTTTCGCCTCAGGATTATTAAACGTGTACTCCTTTCTAGATACCGGTTTTCCAGCTTTTATTGATTCAATATCACTCTTATAGGCATCGAAATCAATTGATTCAGGTAGGTCGAAATTTCTAATTCCTTTTATATCAACTGGTTGCTCTTCTCGAGGCTTATAGTAATTATCTTGCGAAATAAGACAAACTTCTTCTGCCGAAAATTTGCTCATTAGGCCATTTAAAAAACGGGTTTTTCCAGATCCGCTTCCGCCTGTAATCCCTATAATAAAAGGTTTATTACTCACTATTGATATTAAGTTAGGTTTATCAAAAAATTTATCAGTTTTTGTACTGCTTTACCCCGATGACTAATGCTATTCTTTTCATTAGAAGTCATCTCTGCAAAAGTACAACTAAACCCATTAGGAATAAATATAGGATCGTAACCAAACCCTGAATTTCCATTGATTGTTTCAGCAATTTGGCCTTCAACTATTCCTTCAAAAAATAGGGGATTATTAGTATCAATTAATAAGGCGATTACGGTTCTAAACCTTGCTTTACGATTTGTAACACCTTTAAGGTTTTTTAGGAGAAGTGTTACATTATTAACTGAATTAGCGGGCTCGCCTGCATACCTTGCACTGTACACTCCTGGTGCTCCGTTTAAAGCGTCAACTTCAAGGCCCGTATCATCGGCAAAACAGTTTATGGCAAAATGCTCTTTTATATAGCTAGCTTTTTGCAGTGAGTTTGCTTGCAAGGTGTTGCCCGTTTCGGGAATATCAACATCACAGCCAATATCTTGCAAGCTTTGTAGTCCCATTGATGTGCCAACCAATTGCCTTAATTCGCTTAGCTTATGGGCATTATTGGTGGCAAAACATAGTTGCATATTATTGGTTTACCTTATGCAACTTCATTTCGAAAATAAGGTTTGCATTGGATGGAATATTATCACCAGAACCAGCAAAGCCATACGCAAGACCAGAAGGGATATACATAGTTACAGAATCACCTTCTTGCATATCTAATAAAACCACTCTCCATCCAGCAATAAGCCCCCCTAAGTTAAAATTAACTGTATCTTTTGCTTCAAACTCTACTCCAGTATCCATCAAGCTTCCTTTATATGAAACCTGAATGTTATCGGTTGATAAGGGCGTAAGCCCGTTACCTTCTTCGTGTAACACATAACTTACATACCCATCGCAAGGATCGTCTATACTGTTTCCTGTAAAACAATCTTTTAATACATTCGAAATTCCTTTATCAATAAGATAGTTTTCAACAATTAAAGAGTCAATTGTTAGCTGTTCGTTAAATGGCAATGCAACTAGGTTTTCCTCTTTATCACAAGAAAACCCGATAAAAGAAACAGCCAATAAACTTATCAATATTTTATTCATTTTCTAAAAATCAACTAATTCAACATCAAAAATCAACACTTCATTGGGACCAATAGAACTGCCAGACCCTCTTGTTCCATACGCCAAACCAGAAGGTAGATAAAGTGTAGCTTTTGCCCCTTTATTTAATAGTGCAATGCCAATATCCCACCCTCTGATAACACGACCTTGACCTAAAGCGAAGCTAAAACCACCTGTTGTATTTGAATCAAAAACAGAGCCATCCAATGATTTGCCTGTGTAATTTACAGTAACTGCTGTACCACTGGATGGAAAACTGCCACTACCAGCACTGGTAATTTTATACCTTAAGCCTTCTACTGTTGAGTCAGCAGTAAGTCCATTGGTAGTTAAATAGTCTTCGATAATTTGAGAATCAACAGCTAATTGTTCATCATAAGGCAAAAATTGGGTATCATCTTTTGAACACGAAAATCCAATAAAAACAACTGCTGTTAACAGGATAATAACTTTATTCATAATTATTTAAAATCAACTAGTTCTACATCAAAAATTAAAACGGCATTAGGGCCAATATCGGCACCAGCTCCTCTTGCTCCATACCCTAACGATGAAGGAATATAAAGTGTTGCTTTTCCTCCCTTACTTAATAATGCGATTCCAATATCCCACCCTTTTATAACTCTGCCTTGGCCTAAAGGAAAGCTAAAACCACCTGTTGAATTAGAATCAAACTCTGTTCCGTCTAACAACATGCCTTTATAGTTTACAACAACATTATTGCCCTCTGCTGGCATTTCGCCATTTCCTTGTTGGGTAATAACATAGCTTAACCCCTCATCTGTTAATTGGGCTTCAATGTCATTTTCGGCTAAATAATCTTCAATTATTTTAGCATCAATTGCTACTTGAGCCTTAGAATCTTCTTCTGCCTTAGCTCTAGCCTTTTGAGACTGTTCAGTTCTATAGGCTTGAAACTCTTCTTGGGTAAGCACATTTTCTACTCCCAAATTAACGGTAATTATACTTTCTGCAGCTATTGAGTCTGGCACAGGTCGTCTAAACGATTCTGCAAAAATAGTTTTTGCAGGAATTTTTAATATTAGACTATCTCCTTTTGCACACATCTTAAATGCCTCTTCTAAACTTCCGTTATTTTTAAAAATAGAATCTACATAATTAAGAGGCAATGCTCCTCCTCTATCGGCACTAGAAAACATAACGTTGTCATTGGCATCATAATACGTCACATTCATCATTAAGAAATCACCATCATTTGGCTTTTCGCCACTACCGGTTCTAACTTTAAAGTATTCTAAACCAGTTTCTGTGGTAACAAATTCTTTTTGACCGCAAGCTGTCATCACTACAGCGATTAGCGCTACCATAAAACTATATTGTTTTAATTTATTCATAATTTTTTATTTAATTCTGATTTGTATATTGGTAATAATTTTTCAAATTTTTCAATCACTTGTTTAAGACTTAGCGTTTTAGAAATTCCGCCAGCCGCATTATTATGGCCGCCTCCATCAAAGTTGGTTCGGGCAAAATCGTTTACCGAAAAAGAGCCTACTGACCGAAACGACATTTTAACCATGTTGTCACTTTCTTTAAATAAAGCCGCCATGGTAATTCCTTTAATTGATAAGGCATAATTTACCAAGCCCTCAGTATCGCCTTTTTTAGCATTATATGCTTTTAGGTCTTTTGACGAAAGGTAGATGTAGGCAGTGTTAAATTCCTCAATTATTTTTAAACGCTGGCTTAATGCAAAGCCCAATAATTTAATTCGATTAACCGTGTTAGTATCATAAACTAGTTTAGAAACTTTGGCGGCATCAACTCCTAATCCAATTAATTGGGCTACAATTTCGTGAATGTGCTGAGTAGTATTAGGATGCCTAAAGCCTCCAGTATCTGTCATTATGCCTGCATACAGGCACTCGCCTCCATCTTTATCTAGCTCATTAATCCAATCTAATTCTTTAAATAAATCAAAAACCAATTCAGCGGTAGCTCCTGCACTTGTACTCCACTTCATGTAATCGGCATAATCTTCGGGCTCTCTATGATGATCGATAATTACTTTCGTGGCCTTGGATTTTTTAATCTCATCGCCCACGGCACCTACTCTTTTTAACGCAGAGTAATCCATGCTAAAAATTATATCTGCCTCGGCAAGTACTTTATCACATTCAGTTGGCTGGTTATCATATATTAAAACCTTCTCATTCTCTTTCATCCACTTCAAAAAATCTGGAAAAGTATTTGGAGAAACAACTGTAACTGTATGCCCTTTCTTTTGTAATACAGAGGCAAACCCCAAAGCTGAACCTAATGCATCTGCATCAGGATTTAAGTGTATGGTTAACACAATCTGTTTTGGCGTATTAAGAAGTTGTTTAAAAACTTGAATATTTTGCATATATATTAAAAGCAAAAAGCTTCCTCTATTTGTGAGGCTGCAAAGTTTGCATGTTTTGAACTAAATGCAAAGAGCTAAAATCAACCAATTATTTAATTAATCATATTAATAACCGGTAAAATTAAATAATTTGAAAATAATTGACAAATAAATTCAGTTCTTGGTAATTACTTACTTGATAAACAGTAGTTCAGTTAACATAATTAACTTCTATTTTTGCGCCAAATTTTAACAATAACAAAATGGCAAGTAACAAAACATTTACAATGATAAAGCCCGATGCTGTTGAAGCAGGAAACATTGGTGCTATTACTAAAATGATTGAAGAAGCTGGTTTCACTATTAAAGCGATGAAACTAACAAAATTAAGCAGCGAAAGAGCTGGCGAGTTTTATGAAGTTCATAAAGAAAGACCTTTTTATAACGATTTATGCGCTTATATGTCTTCTGGAACTATTGTTCCAATGATTCTTGAAAAAGATAATGCCGTTGAAGATTTTAGAACTCTAATTGGTGCTACAAACCCTAAAGACGCTGCAGAAGGAACTATTAGAAACTTATTTGCAAAATCAATTGAAGCAAATGCCATTCACGGATCTGATTCTGATGAAAACGCTGCCATTGAAGGAAGCTTCTTTTTTGCAGGATTAGAAAAGTATTAACAAAGCGTCATTGCAAGAGTAGAGTTTTATAAAAAAACAGCGCAGAAAAATAACATTAAAATCGTCATTGCGAGCCCTAGCATTAATTGTAAATTTCCAATAATGTAAATGAGGTGAAGCAATCTGTTCGTTATTTGATAAATTTCTAATGCTAGCAATAATTTTATAGGATTGCATAGTCAACATATTATATAACACGTCAATG
>CAZQWZ010000099.1:0-9423 GCA_964596935.1 uncultured Roseivirgaceae bacterium | reverse complement strand
ATAAAACTATGAATATTGCGAACATGATCGCAAATAAAGTAGTAATATTGCGAATAGAATCGCAAATAAAGTAGTAATATTGCGATATGGTTAATAGGTTATTAGAAAATAGTATTGAAAAAAGGCTCTTTAATGGTAAGGCCATTATTATTATGGGGCCACGGCAAGTTGGCAAAACAACCTTATTAGAAAAACTTTCCAAAAATAGAGAGGATGTGCTTTGGCTATATGCCGATGAGCAAGATGTACAGGCATTATTTGAAAACCCATCATCAACACAGCTAAAACGAGAGTTTGGTAATGCCAAAATTGTAGTTATTGATGAAGCCCAAAGGATTAAAAATATTGGCATAAAACTAAAACTAATAACCGATCAAATTAAAGACATTCAATTATTGGTTACAGGTTCATCAGCCTTTGAACTAGCCAACGAAATAAACGAGCCGTTAACAGGGCGAAAATGGGAGTATAATTTATACCCCATTTCATTTGAAGAAATGGCAAATCACCATAGCTTATTAACTGAAAAACGGTTGTTAACTCATCGGCTTATTTATGGTTACTACCCCGAAGTAGTTCTTGCGAATGGAAACGAAAAGGAAGTACTGAATCAATTATCGGATAGCTATTTGTATAAAGATTTACTCAGCTGGAACCAGATAAAAAAAAGTGATAAGCTTATAAAGCTTCTACAAGCCTTGGCTTATCAGTTAGGTAATCAAGTATCTTATAATGAATTAAGTAATTTGGTTGGGCTAGATAATCAAACGATTGAATCTTACATTCAATTATTAGAGCAAGCTTATATAGTTTTTAGGTTGGGCACTTATAAAAGAAACCTAAGAACGGAGTTAAAAAAGACGCGAAAAATTTACTTCTACGATAACGGCATTCGTAATTCCTTAATTGCTAATTTTCAACAGGCAGAACTGCGACAGGATATGGGGGCGTTATGGGAAAACTTTATGGTTTCTGAGCGAATGAAATATAATGCGTATCATCATAATTGGGTTAACCGTTATTTTTGGAGAACAAGTGCCCAGCAAGAGGTTGATTATTTAGAAGAAGGAGATGGGAAACTATCTGCTTATGAATTTAAATGGAGCACGCATACCAAAGGCAAAATAACAAGGGCATTTACCAATGCTTACCCTGATGCCAACACTAAAATTATTACACCTGCTAATTTTGAGGAGTTTGTAATGGAACTCTAACTTAACCGCTGCCTTAAAGCTTCATAAATTATAATGCCAGCAGAGGTAGAAACGTTTAACGATGCTATTCTTCCATTAATAGGAATTTTAGCTTTTTGATCTACCATTTGCAGAATTTCTTTCGAAATGCCATCTTCTTCAGAGCCCATAATAATGGCTAATGGATCTTTCAATTCTGCTTCATAAACGGATTTATCTGTTTTTTCGGTACAAGCAACAAGGTTAATGCCGCTTTGTTGGATGCTTTCTAATGTTTGAGGTAGATTAAAAGCTCTGCATATTGCCACGTGATTTAATCCTCCAGCAGAGGTTTTCATGGCATCGCTACTAATTTGTGCTGCACCATGTGCAGGTACAAGAACAGCATCAACCCCAGCACACTCTGCTGTACGCACAATGGCGCCAAAATTGCGCACATCGGTAATACGATCAAGTACTAGGATTAATGGGTTTTTGCCTGTAGCAAAACATCGGTCTATGATATTATCAATGGAGGCAAATTCGATAGGAGAAATAAACGCAACTACCCCTTGATGATTTTTGCGTGTAAGGCGGTTAAGCTTTTCTACAGGTACTTTTGTATAAACTATTCGTTCATCTTTAATCTCCTGTAAAAGATCTTGTAGTAAATCGCCTGTAAGGTTTTTTTGTACAAAAAGCTTATCAAAAGTTTTACCTGATTTAATTGCTTCTGATATTGGCCTAATGCCAAAAATCATATCATTGTTTACAGGCTTTTTCTCCCTTTTCTCCATAAATCTATTGCTCTAAACCAAGTGTTTTGGTACTTTATATTTCTTTCCAAGTCAAAATATTCCGAGTCCCAATTTTTATCGTTTAAGTAAAACGTAAAAAGTAAACTGGGCATTTCATAAGTTTTTTTATAAACCCATTGAACGCTGCCATTTGATCTAAACACTTTGTTTGGAGGGCCAAAGATAATATAAATCATACCCATGTCGGTTTTCCAGCCTTCTTTATAACTAGAAAATAATGTATTAGATTCTTTTACTCTTGAAAAATAAGCCGATATCATTTTCCCAGCTCTTTCTTCTGAGTTTGTGTTTTCTAGCCAAAAAGCATCATAATCTTTTTTAGGGTTGGTTGAAGAAGCTAACTTGTCCTTTTCTTTTTTAGTAAATAAGTAAATGCTGGCATCAATTATTTCTTGAATGTTAGAAAGTTGAGGGTACCTATTGCCAGTAATTCTAAAAAAAGAAATAATGTCTTCTTGATTTTCTTCGGTAATGGTATAGACTCCTTCTTTATCACTTGGAAGGATGTTGTTACTAGTAACCACAAAGGAGGTATCTGCTTTTTCAAATAGGCTTTGGGATTTGAGATTGGCCATTGGTGGCAGTGCTGCAGAAAAATGGGAGGAGTAAAATTGAATACCAAAATTAGGTGTTAGCCCTTCTAGTTTAGCTACTTTTATTAAAGATTTTTTGGTGGTAAATCCTTCTAAAATGGGTATTGTAAGATCAGTTTTTGTTAGAAAAAAACTTGCTTTTTTTTCTAAGTTAATAATATAAGTATAGGTTTTACTTGTAGTGAGGTTTAAGGTTCTTAAAATTAAAAAATTATGGTTGCTATTGGCAGGCTCAAAAGCATACATTTTATTAGTTGGTGTTTCGTAAAGCGCATAATTTTTAAGACTAACAACTGAAAAGTTATCTAAGGGGTTGTCAAGGTTATTGGTAAAAGCATAGGCAAACACTAAAGAATCTGAAACTGTTTTATTATTAGTTTTTATATTTAGAATAACCCATTTTTTGCTAGCTTTTGTTACCACTTTGTGGGTAAAATGTATATCAGCTTTGGGGTTTAATAAATAACTTAAATCAGCTGAAGACGGGATTATTTGTGCAGATGACTCCATAATAGGAGAGGCAAAAAATAGAACCAATACGATAAAAAAAGAATAATATTTGGTCATCTGTATTATTGATTAACTATGTAAGAATGATTTTTAATAATTAGTTCAACACCCTCATAAATAAAAGTAGTTATTTTGCAACAATTATGCCTCTTTTAATGCAAGCCAAATAAAATTATAATGAGCGTTTATACAACCGAAATAGCATCAGACGAACTTACTTCTGATAACCCCATTCACCAACGATTATTAAAGGCATATTATGTAGCCCAAGATATGGTGAGTGGAAATTTGCTAGAAATAGGTTGTGGCGAAGGCAGAGGCGTTGAGTTGCTTGCACCTAAATCAAGCGCTTATACGGCAGTAGATAAAATAGCCGAAGTGGTAAGTCAGCTTTCTGCCAAATTTCCTCAAGGAAGTTTTATTGAATCTAATATTCCTCCTTTACCATTTGAGGATAACTCTTTTGATTCGGTGGTTAGTTTTCAGGTAATAGAGCATATTAAAGAGGATGCTACTTATCTAAAAGAAATATATCGAGTATTAAAACCAGGAGGCAAAGCCTTAATATCTACCCCTAATATTAAAATGACTTTGAGCCGAAACCCTTGGCATATTCGTGAATATACAGCAGATGAACTTAAAAAATTATGTGCAACTATTTTTGATGGCGTGGATATGAAAGGGATTGCTGGCAATGCTAAGGTGATGGAGTATCACGAGCAAAATAGGGTTTCGGTAAATAAAATAATGAAATTTGATATTTTTAATTTGCAATACCATTTGCCAGCAGCCATTTTAAAAATGCCTTACGAAATTTTAAACCGCAGAAATCGAAATAAACTGCAAGCTACCGATGATTCATTGGTGGCTACCATCCACCACTCAGACTATTTATTAAGCAATGAGCCAGCCACTAGTTTGGATTTGTTTGCAGTGCTAACGAAGTAATTTTTTTGAGTTAAGTTTTTTCAACTTTTCTGCTCTACGTATTCTATTTGGTAGCTATTACTAATGCCTGTACATTTATAAGAAAAATAACAGGAACTATGTTCCTGTTATTTAATAGTTGGGTATAATAAAAAAAATCTCATATTTGATACTATCAAATGATACTATCAATGAAGCCTCCTTATGATATCACACCAATAATCTTAAAACTAATCACCTTAATTTCTGAAAAAATAGGTGAAATAAATGCCAATTTACTAGATAAACCCTCTCCTAAACTCAGAAAAAAGAATAGAATTAAAACCATACATAATTCTTTAAAAATCGAGGGCAATAGCTTAACTGAAGAACAAATAACAGCCTTACTAGAAAAAAAAAGAGTTGTTGGCCCGAAGAAAGACATTACTGAAGTGCTTAATACAATAGACGTATATGAGAATATTAACGAGTTTAATTATAAGAGCGAAAAGGATTTTCTGAAAGCCCATAAAAATTTAATGCAAGGACTTATTGAAGACAACGGGAAATATAGATTGCAAGGTGTTGGAATTGTAAAAGGGAATAAGGTTAAACATATTGCTCCACCTTATGGAAATATTCCTTTTTTAATGAAAGACCTCTTTAAATACCTAAAAGATAAAAATGAATTAAACTTAATTAAAAGCTGTGTATTTCATTACGAAATGGAATTTATTCATCCATTTTTAGACGGAAATGGAAGAATGGGTCGATTATGGCAAACTATAATATTAAAAGAAGAATATCCGGTTTTTGAATTCATTCCTTTAGAAACATTAATTAGCAAATCACAAAACAAATATTATAAGTCCTTATCCGAAAGTGACAAGCAAGGGAAATCAACAATTTTTATAGAGTATATGCTTAATATTATAAACGAATCTCTTGACCAAGCACTAAACTTTGGAAGTAAAAAATTAACTCAAATCGATAGATTGAAATATTTTTCAGGATTGAGTATTAGAGAGTTTTCAAGAAAAGATTATTTAAGTACGTTTAAAGGCATTTCTTCTGCAACAGCAAGTAGAGACTTAAACAAAGGGGTTGAAATGAAGATGTTCATTAAAAGTGGAGAAAAGAATAAAACTAAATATATCATCACTATGCCCAACAATTCTATAAACTCAATAGGGGTTTTGTGGTAAATTTCAAAGCTCATTTCTTATAGCAAGCCCCGTCAAATTTTTAATCGAAAGAATTCCCCGTCAGCTTGCTGCGGGGTAGTTCATTAGTTGCCCACAATTGAAAAAACACGAGAATATTGGAAAACGAAATAGATTTAATAGGTAGTATAGGAAAGATAATTGTTTTTTTGATGTTACTTCTTTCTGTTTTTTTTCTAACAGTTAAAAGTACGAAAAGGCTCTCTAATAAATTATTTGCCTTATTTCTTCTCATTACCGCCTTTGATTTAACAGGTTTTTTCTTAGCGGAATGGATTGCAGAGTATCTAAATCTACAAATCCTAAAAACAGCTTCTTCACTCTTGCAAATGCCTCTGTTTTTTTTATATGTTTTATCCGTTTGTTATTCTGATTTTAGCATTAAATTCAAACACATAACACATTCGTTTTTATTCTTTGCTTTTCTTATTCTTTTTAAGGCAACATCTTTATCTACCTTATCACTTAATCTGTTTGAAATAATTGGAGAATTACAATGGTTCACTTATATTATTCTAATTTTTATAACTCTTAAAAATTATAAGGTTATTTATCAAGAGAATTATTCAAGCTATAAGTATTTACTTTATAAATGGTTATTTCAAATAGCACTTCTATTTTGTGTATCTCATTTTTTTGTTTTTATCAGATGGTGTTTATCTTATAATGAAAAATATACAAGCTACATTCTTTATCTCAATATAATTATTAGCATTCTGGCTGTATTTGTTATAACTTTTCTTGTCTTAAAAGCCCTTTATCAACCCCAACTATTTACTGGAGTTAAATCAACCATAAAACCAATAAAACGGACAAAAAATTTAGATAATAGTAATCTCCCAAATGATGAAACAAAAAGACTCATTTCTTTTATGAAAAAAGAGAAACCATTTTTAGATTTTGAATTAACATTGCAAAAATTAGCATCCCAAATCAACATTCCAGAAAAAGAGTTGTCAATATTAATTAACCATTATTTAGGCAAACATTTTTTCGACTTTATAAATGAGTATAGAATAAATGAAGCAAAAAACATTTTAGAAAACCCTTATAAAAATGAGACCACAACTTTAGAAATCTTATATCAAGTGGGCTTCAGTTCTAAATCGTCTTTTTACACTGCTTTTAAAAAAAACACAAATCAGACTCCTACCCAATATAGAAAGCAATCCTTATCAAAATAAATTAGTCCGACTTTCTTTACACGGACTTTTACCTCATTAAAATAATTCAGATTTGTATCAAATTAAAAATTATACAATAATGAATTATACTTTAAAAACAGTGAGAGTTATAGCTATATTACTTTTATCTCAATCAATTTTTGCGCAAAATGCAATTTTAGAAAAAGAAACAATTAAAAAAATAGATTCTTTATTTAACTCCTATCATCAAAATGACAAGACTGGGTCTATAATGTCTATTATACAAAATGATGAGACTGTTTATACAAATTATAAAGGACTAGCTAATGTAGAACACCAACTCCCGATAACCAATGCTACTACTTTTAATATAGCTTCTGTTTCTAAACAATTCACTACTTTTCTTGCATTGCTCTTAGAACAAGAAGGAAAACTTTCTTTTAGTGATGATATAAGACAATACCTCCCTGAGCTTAAACAATTACCAAATAAAATAACTATTACACAACTTACAAACCATACACATGGCTTACCTGGTTCAGATGAATTAGCGCGACTAAAAGGTGTTAAAACAATGAATCATCAGCAGGTACTAAAAATGTTACTAAACATTAAACAAGTAACTTTTGAAGCTGGAGATAAATATTTTTATAATAATACTGGATATATATTATTGTCAGAAATTATAGAACGAGTAGGACAAGAACCATTTGAAAAACAATTACAAGAAAAAATATTCAACCCTTTAGGTATGAATAACACACAAGCAGTTGGCTATAATGATGATGTAATTAAGAATAAAGCATACTCGTATAAGGTCTGGAATGACACATATATAAATTTTCCTGTAAGACTTGCAACTATGGGGTCTTCGGGTATTTATACAACAATAAATGATTTAGGTATATGGGTGAAAAACTATCAAAAGGTAACTATAGGTACCCGTGAGTTCTACGAAAAAATGCAAATCATAACTGTTCTTAATTCTGGGAAAAAAATAAACTATGGTTTAGGATTACAATTTGACAATTACAAAGGCATTGATGTTGTATTTCACGGAGGCGGAACAGGAAGCTACCGTTCATATATACTACATGCACCCAAGCATCAATTATCATTGCTTTTTTTATCAAATAAAGGTGATATGGTAGGGTTAGATATTTTGTATAAATCACTTGAAATCATATTAAAAGAATCTATACAAGAAGAAAATAAATATACAATATTAAATAATAAAGAGTTAGGGAATCTTGAAGGAACTTATGAAATATTCCCTGGTATACATTATAATATTATTGCAGAAAAAGATAAGTTATACTTTCAAGATTTCGGTTCAACAGATAAATATCATCTTCCCCAAATTGGTAAAAACGAGTTTGATTTCCCTCACCCACATTCTAAATTTGTCTTTTATAAAGGTGGATTTAACTATAACGTAGCCGATTTTACATACCCTTGCAAAAAAGTAGTTCTGCAATTACCAAAATCAAAGGATATCAATTTAACTGATTTTATTGGAGCGTTTAAAAACAGCGAATATAATACTTCCTACGAACTGGTTATTGAAGACAATAAACTCATCGCAAAGCATAGTCTAAATTATGATATAACATTATATCCTATTGCAAAAAACAGCTTCTATTCAAAAGAGCCATTTTTTGGAAGAATAGATTTCGTTTTTAATAATAATAGGACAATTAAAGAGTTTAAAGTGTCTGGTCAAAACCTTAAGAATATAATATTTAAAAAAGTCATTTGACATAAAGTTGAAATGATTTATTAGCAGCTCTTTTATAAAAAACAAATAACAGTGTTTCTCGCTATCCATAACTAGATGTAAAGCTTTAACTTAAAAAAACTATGAGAATATTTAAACACATTTCCCTTATAATCCTTACAATTTTAATTTGGACAGCTTTTATAGGCTATGGTTTTATAGATGGATTTTTATTAAGACCAATTACTTCAGAAGATACTTCAGAAGCATTTATAAAAGCTGTCCAAATTAAAATAGAGAATGAATTCGTTGGAAATTTAGCAATGACATTAATTGAAAATGGAAAAGTATCTAAAAACTTCTTCTATTCTATTGACCAACCCGTAAATGAAAATACTATTTTCCCAGTTGCTTCTGTAAGTAAATGGGTTACTGCAACTGCCGGCTAGGCACGGCAAATCAAAAATTTGTCTAAGTGGGTCATCAAAAATTTTGTACTTTTAAGGTCCTTACTGTAGTTTACAGTAAGCGTTAGGTTTAATGCAAAAACGGAAGCCTGAATTCAAGAAGGCTAAAAGAAGGTTGACTGAAAATTACACACCCAGCATCCCCTTTTTTTTATTTCTGTAATCTTCACAACATATATTTATAATAATTTCAAAAAACTTTAATAGAGAAATATTTCTCTATTAAAGTTTTTATATTACCTTTACATTAGAGAAATATTTCACTAATACAATAGAATGAATAAAAAAATCACAATTTCGGGAGCATCAATACGCAGGATTCCTATGTATTTATTCTATTTAAAATCAATGCAAACTAAAGAGGAAAAGTACGTAACTGCTCCTTCAATGGGACGAATATTAAATATAGACCCAACTCAAATAAGAAAGGATTTTGCAGAGATAAATATAAAAGGAAAGACTAAAACTGGGTATGAGTTAGATATAACAATTGAAAAGATAGAATTTTTCTTGGGATATCATATCCATAGAGAGGCATTTATAATTGGTGTAGGAAATATTGGAACTGCTTTGATAAACTTTAAAGGGTTTTACAATGAAGGTATTGAAATAATAAAAGGTTTTGATATTGACAGTAATAAAATTGGGAGTAAAATAAATGAAGTAAATATATATGATATAAGAACCATTAAAAATCATTTTAACGAAACACCTATTGATGTAGTAATAATTTCTGTCACAAACGAACAAGCACAAGAAGTAATAAACAAAATGGTTGAAATTGGTATAAAAGCATTTTGGAATTTTACAACAATGCCTTTATCAGTACCAAACGATATAATAATAGAAAACACCTGTATAGATTCTAGTTT
>CAZQWZ010000098.1:4321-9437 GCA_964596935.1 uncultured Roseivirgaceae bacterium | reverse complement strand
ATGAAATTTTTGAAACTGCTTTCGGAACAGATCATAGTATTGGTCTTTCTGGTGGAAGTGATAAAACAAGATATAGAGGGTCTATTGGTTATACAAAATTAAATGGTACGCTTAAAGGTGGCTCTATGGATAGAGCAACGTTTGCTTTTAATGTAGACACTAAATTATTAGACGACCATTTAAAAGTAAACTTAAATACGAAACTTGCATTGATAGGTAATCGCTTTGCAAATCAAGGCGCGATTGGAAATGCCATTGCATTTGACCCTACAAAACCTGTTTACACAAGTGGTTTACCTTATGGTGGCTTTTATGAATGGTCTAAAGTAGATTCTGGAACAGGAGTTAGAACTCCAATATTTATTGGTGCGCCAAGAAACCCAGTTGCTTTATTAGAGCAAAATAGCAATATATCAAATGTTAGTAGATTTATTGGAAACATTCAATTTGACTACAAAATGCACTTTTTACCAGAATTAAGAGCTAATTTAAATATTGGTATTGACAAATCAGAAGGAAGTGGAAATACTGCTACCTCTAATCAATCTGCGAATACAGTTTTATCTGATGGAACAAATAATGGTAGTTCTTCAGAATATTTTCAAGATAAAGAGAATCAATTATTAGATTTCTATTTAAATTATGCGACTGATTTAGAATCTATCAATAGTACCATAGATGCTATGGCAGGTTATTCATACCAAAACTTTATTAATAAAGGAGGCTCAAATTCTATTTCTTCTGCATCAATTAATAATTTTTCTGATTATTATAATGAGTTAAATCTACAATCTTTCTTTGGAAGAGTTAAATTTGCATATGCAAATAAGTATTTATTAACGCTAACCTATAGACGAGATGGATCTTCAAGATTTAGTGAAGATAACAGGTGGGGTAATTTCCCTTCTGCAGCATTTGCTTGGAAATTAATCGAAGAAGATTTTATGAGTGAATCTAATACCTTCTCAAACTTAAAATTACGTTTAGGTTGGGGTATTACGGGTCAACAAGATATTGGTAGTTTTTATCCAGCAATTCAAACCTATTTAGGAAGTACTGAAACTGCTCAGTATCAATTTGGAAGTAGTTTTATTAATACTTTTAGAGCGGAACCATATAATACGACATTGAAATGGGAAGAAACGACAACCTTTAATATAGGTATAGATTTTGGTTTTTTCAATAACAGATTAAATGGTAGCGTTGATGGATACCGTAGAGAGACAAAAGACCTATTAAACTTCATTCCTTTTCCAGGAGGCTCTTCATTATCTAATGCTGGTAATGCAAACATTGGATCCATGGAAAATACAGGTGTTGAAATAACATTAAATGGTGCAGTTATCCAAACTGAAGATTTAAATTTAGATCTTGGATTGAATGTAACTTGGAACGAAACTGAAATTACGCAATTAACTACAAATGATGGCCCAGATTATGATGGTGTGCCAACAGGTGGTTTCTCTGGTGGTTTTGGTAATACTGCACAAGTACATACTGTAGGTTATGCGCCTAGTTCTTATTTTGTGTATCAACAAGTTTATGATTCAAATGGTAATCCACTAGAGGATGTATATGCTGATTTAAATGGTGATGGTGTAATTACATTAGACGATAGGTATAGATATGAAAATCCAACGGCAGATATTACATTTGGTTTCAATACGAACTTAAACTATAAAAATTGGGACTTTACCATGTCTTGGAGAGGTAGTTTTGGAAATTACAACTATAACAATATAGATAGCCAAGCATTTAGAGATAATTTATTAAATCCTGGTTTTCCTAATGTTATATCAAATGGACCAAGTAATGTTGTAGAAACTGGATTTATAAATGGAGGGACATCAAGATATTTATCTGATTACTATGTACAAGATGCATCCTTTGTAAAACTAGATAACCTTGGTATTGGTTATAATTTTGGAACGGTTTTTGGTGAAGATACTACGTTTAGATTGAACGGAACCGTACAGAATGTGCTTACAATAACTGACTATGACGGGATAGATCCTGAAGTATTTGGTGGGATTGATGGAAATATTTACCCAAGACCTAGAATTTATACATTAGGTGTTAACTTAAACTTTTAATTAAAATAAGATGAAAAAATATTCTTTTAAAATATTATTCGTAGGTGTCTTCATTTCACTATTTACACTTACCTCATGTTTAGATGAGTTGGACACTTTGCCAAAGGATAATGACATAACATTAGCAGATGAATTATTTAATGACCCTGCAGCATATAAACAAGTTTTAGCAAAAATCTATGCGGGATTGGCTATTAGTGGTCAACAAGGACCTGCTGGTCTGCCAGATATTTCTGGTATCGATGAAGGGTTTAGCCAATATTTAAGACAATACTGGTTAGCACAAGAGGTTACTACGGATGAAGCAGTTATTGGCTGGGCTGATGGTTCTTTACCAGATTACCACGAACATGATTGGACTCCAGGAAATGAATTCATAACAGCATTGTACAATAGAATTATCTATCAAATTACTTCTGCTAATGCATTTTTAAGACAAACTACTCCAGAGTTATTAGATTCAAGAGGTGTTACAGGTCAATTACTTGCAGATGTAGAAATCTATAAAGCAGAAGCGCGTTTTTTAAGAGCGCTGAGTTATGCTCATGCAATGGATTTATTTGGAAATGTACCTTTTGTAACTGAAGAAGATGAGGTTGGGTTTTTCTTCCCAGAACAAATAAGTCGCTCTGATTTATTCAATTTTATTGAAGCAGAATTATTAGCAATAGAACCTACTTTAATTGATGCAGGAATGAATGAATATGCACGTGCTGATAAAGCAGCAGCATGGTCATTACTTTCTCAAATTTATTTAAATGCTGAGGTTTATACTGGTCAAGCTAAATATACAGAATGTATTACTTATACAAGTAAAGTTATTAGTGCTGGTTATTCTTTAGAACCTACGTACCAAAATTTATTTTTGGCAGACAACCATATGTCTAACGGAATAATTTTTCCAATTGCATTTGATGGTTTACACACACAATCTTTTGGAGGTACAACTTTCTTAATTCACGCTGCTGTTGGTGGCTCAATGTCTCCTGCTGATTTCGGAATCAACGGAGGTTGGGGTGGCAATAGAACTACCAGTGCCTTAGTCAATCTTTTTGATGTTAATCTAAGTGATTTACAAGCTGGTTTGGGTGCTGCTTCAACATGGGGTATTGTTGGTTCTGCAGCAAATGATTGGGGTGCAACTCCAGATCTAACTATGCATGAAACTGGCACAGCAGGAGTTTTAGAAACCTTTGTAACGCTTATAGATGGTGAATGGAAATTTAGAGAAAATAATGATTGGACTAATAACTTTGGTGATACTGGGGATGATGGCACTTTAGAATCTAATGGTGATAATATGATCGTTACAGCAGGTGCATATAAAATTGCACTTGATTTAAACACCAATACTTATACTATTCAACCAATTGGTGACTCTAGAGCTATTTTCCATACGGATGGTCAAAGCTTAGAGATTGCAGAAATCCCAACTTTTACAGAAGGGTATGCAGTGGCTAAGTTTAAAAATGTAGACAGAGATGGTAACCCAGGATCAGACGCAACAGGAAACTTTACAGATACTGATTTTGCATTATTCCGTTTAGCAAATATTTACTTAATGTATGCTGAAGCTGTTTTAAGAGGTGGCTCTGGAGGTAGTGAAGGAACCGCTGTAGGATATTTTAATGAAATTCGTACTAGAGCTGGAAATCCAGAATCTGTTTCTTCATTAAATTTAGATTTAATTTTAGATGAAAGAGCACGTGAATTATATTGGGAAGGACACCGTAGAACAGATTTAGTTCGTTACGGAAGATTTTCATCAGGAAGTTATGTTTGGCCTTGGAAAGGTGGAGTTGCAGAAGGTGTAGTTACTTCTGCTCACTTAGACTTATTCCCTATTCCTGCAACTGATATAAATGCAAATCCTAATTTAACTCAAAACGCAGGTTACTAATTTTAAAATATATAAAACATGAAAAATTTATTAAATAAATTATTGATATTAGTAGCTGCACCACTGCTGTTGGTTGCGTGTTCTGATGATGATATAATTGTATCGTCATTGAACCCAAATGCTACGGTTGATGTTAGTTTATCAACATCTAATATCGTCTTAGACCCTAATAATGCAGATTTAGATGCATTAACAGTTTCTTGGGCACAACCAAATTTTGGTTATGGTGCTGCTCCAATTTACAAAGTATTAATTGATAATGCTGGTGGCGATTTTAGCAATCCGCAAACAATTGCTGCTGGTACAGATTTAGAATTAACGTTAACTACAACAAAGTTAAATGGTATCTTATTAAACCTAGGTTTTGAACAAGATATGCCTGCAGATGTAGAAATTAGAGTAGTTGCCAATTTAGGCACATACAATTCTATTGAATCTTCATCTTCAACGTTAAATGCAACCGCTTACCAAGATAAATTAGATTTATCGACAACTTGGGGGGTAGTTGGTTCTGCTGCTAATAATTGGGGGGCAACTCCAGATTTACCATTCTACACTACAAGTGTCGCAGGTGAATTAGTTGCATATGTTACCTTAATTGATGGTGAAATTAAATTTAGAGAAAATAATGATTGGACTTTAAATTATGGTGATGATGGACTAGATGGTACTATGGAAGAAAACGGAACTAATATTCCTGTTTCTGCTGGTTCATATAAAATTGTTATGAATTTAAATACACTTACATACACTATGGAAAATTTCTCATGGGGTATTGTAGGGTCTGCATATAATAATTGGGGGGCAACTCCAGATGCAGATTTAACGTACGACCCGTTTTCAGATCAATGGAGAACAATTGTAACATTGTTAGATGGTGATATGAAAATAAGAGCGAATAATGATTGGGCTGTTAATTATGGTGACACAGGCGTTGATGGCATCTTAGATTTAAACGGAGATAACATAGTTGTTACTGCTGGAATCTATATAGTTACTGTTAACTTTAATGACTTATCCTATTCACTGGAACCAATTGATTCAATTTGGGGTCTTGTTGGTGGTGCCTATAATAATTGGGGGGCAACTCCAGACGCTCAATTTACACGTGATTGGAGTACTA
>CAZQWZ010000098.1:0-4221 GCA_964596935.1 uncultured Roseivirgaceae bacterium | reverse complement strand
TATAATAATTGGGGGGCAACTCCAGACGCTCAATTTACACGTGATTGGAGTACTAATGATGAAATATGGGTGTTAAGCAATGTAACATTAATTGATGGTAATTATAAGTTTAGAGCAAATAACGATTGGGGTGTTAATTATGGTGACACAGGCGGAGATGGTATCTTAGAATTAAACGGAGATAACCTTACTGCCACTGCTGGAACTTACAGTTTCACTTTGAATTTTGTTGACCTAGACAACCCAACATATACTATAGAATAATTTTAATTAGTTTTCATTAAAGGGCTGCTTATTTAATAATAATGCAGCCTTTTTTTAATCTTTTATTTATGAAAAAAACATTACTTACATTTATATTTACTAGCATTACTCTTATAACTTTCTCTCAAGTTTCTTGGTTAGCTGGCACCCCAGAAGAAACAGAAAGTGCTACCATAGTTTTTGACGCTACGGGCACAGGTTTAGAAAATACGGCTGGTATATTTTATGCGCATACAGGTGCAACTATTAACGATACTGACCATTGGCAAAATGTTATTGGTTCTTGGGGAAACAATGTTACGCAGCCAGCATTTACTTTACAAAGTGGTAATATTTATCATTTGGTAGTATCTCCAACAATTGCAGATTTTTACAGCAACCCTACAGGAACAATTACGGGGATTGATTTAGTAGTTAGAAGTTTTGATGGTGGTTCACAATCTTTAGATTTGGCTTTAGCGGTTGGTGCATTTCAAGTAAGTTTATTATCCCCTACAGAAAACAGTACAAGTATTGTTACATCTGGAGCAAATTTTAATATTACCGCTCAAAACACAAATGGAAGTGCTGATTATAATCTAATTGCAAACGGCGTTAGTGTCCATACAACTACCACAGCATTTTATACCCGTTCTGAGCCTAATATAACTTCTAATCAAAACTATGAATTACAAGTTACACAAAGTGGAAAAATCATTTCAAAATTCTTTTCTGTTGCTGTAGACCCCGGTACTATTTCTGAAGCAATGCCTGCAGGAATGGAAAACGGAATTAATTATGACGCTGTTGATGCTACAATTGCTACGTTAGTTCTAGATGCACCTTTAAAAGATTTTGTACATGTCGCAGGAAGTTTTAATAACTACTCTCCTACTGCTGCTTATACTATGAAAACTGATCCTGGAACAGGAAAATTTTGGTTAACATTAACCGGATTAACTTCTGGACAAATAGAAAATTATCAATATTGGGTGTATGCTACTAATCCAGTTGCGGGCTCACCATCATTGGTTAAAACTGCTGATCCTTTTTCTACATTGGTATTATCTCCTTTTGATGATCCATATATTCCGTCGGTTTCATATCCAAATATTCCTACATATCCTGCAGGACAAGAGCGAGAAGTTACCGTTTTACAAACTGGACAAACAGCCTATAATTGGCAAGTGACCAATTTTGCTAAACCTAAAAAAGAAGATTTGGTAATTTATGAAGTTTTAGTCAGAGATTTTGATGGAAATCGAAACTTCCAAGACTTAATAGATAAAATTGATTATTTCAAAAACTTAAACGTAAATGCCATTGAATTAATGCCTATCATGGAATATGAAGGCAATGAAAGTTGGGGTTATAACACATCATTCCATTTGGCATTAGATAAATTTTATGGAACCGAAGATAAATTTAGAGAGTTTGTAGATGTTTGTCATCAAAATGGTATTGCAGTTATCCTAGATCTTGCACTAAACCACGCGTTTGGTAGAAATCCAATGAATAGAATGTGGATGGATGACCCTGATGGCAATGGATGGGGAGAACCAAGTTCTGAAAACCCATATATGAATCAAGTTGCAACACATAGTTATAGTGTAGGATCTGATTATAACCATCAACAAACAAGAACGCAATATTATACAGAACGCGTTGTAAAACATTGGATTGAAGAGTTTAAAATTGATGGTTTCCGTTGGGATTTAACCAAAGGGTTTACACAAAACTGTACTGCTGCTGATGAAAATTGCACCAATACATATCAACCAGATAGGGTTGCAATATTACAGCAATATGCCGATTATTCTTGGAGTATAGATCCTGATCATTATGTTATTTTTGAACACCTCGGTACAGATAATGAAGAGAAAGAATGGGCTAACTACAGACTAAATGAAGGTAAAGGAATTATGATGTGGAGCAAAATAACTAGTGAATATAATGAACTTACCATGGGACAAAGTGGAAATAAGGATTTTTCTAGAGTTGGTTATAAAGCACATGCCGGTTTTACAAGTAATCGTGTAATTGGCTACCCAGAAAGTCATGATGAAGAGCGCTTGATGTATAAAAACCTTCAATTTGGTAATAGTTCTAACGGCTCGCATAATGTAAAAAACCTAAACACTGCGCTTTCACGTATGTCTGCTTTAGGTGCGGTTTATTTAACTGTACCAGGACCAAAAATGATATGGCATTTTGCGGAGTTAGGAATGGAAAACTCGATTTTTACTTGTAACAATGGTTCTTATGATAATGATGGTTGTAAATTAGATACAAAACCACAACCACAATGGACAAATAATTGGCTAAATGATGCCACTAGAAGTCAGATTTATAATGATTGGGGGCGTTTAAATTTCTTAAAAACAAATGAAGACGTGTTCGAAGGTGATTATAGCATTACCGCAGGAACTTTAACTCCAAAAATATATGTTTGGGACAATGCTATTGCAGCTTCTGAATTAAAAAATGTAGTCATTCTTGCAAATTTTGATGTTACTACTCAAAACGTGGTACCTAACTTCCCTTATACTGGAGATTGGTATGATTTAATGGATAACAGTGGTACAACTTTTATAACTGTTGCAAATACTGCAACAACAATTAGTATTGCTGCTGGGCAGTTTAAAATATACGGCAATAAAGCGGCACAAGGACTGAGTGTAGAAGAATTTGACATTTCAAATAGTATCAACCTCTACCCAAACCCAACAAATGGTAGTTTTTCTATCAATAAAAATGCTGATAAAATTGAGTTATTTGATTTGGCAGGTAGAAGGGTAAAATCATTTACAAATAGTATTTCTAACACCCCTTTAAATATTTCAAACCTATCAAACGGCATGTATTTTGTAAAAATTACAACGATGGAAGGTATTGGAACAAAACGACTTATTAAACAATAATTATTAATCTTTAAAACAATTACATTATGAGAAAAATTACAATTTTATTAATAGCCTTAATTGGCTTTATTACAACATCACAATCTCAAACTATTAGCCTTATTGGTAATGCAGTTGGAGGTTGTGAAGATATTAATGATGTTGATATGACAACTTCAGATAATATTACTTATACGTTAAGTAACTATACCCTTGTTGCTAGTGGCGGCCTTAAATTTAGACAAGATCATACTTGGACAAATAATTGGGGAGGAACAGTTTTTCCAAGTGGTACAGGTGTATTAGATGGCTCTAATATTCCTGCAATTGTAGGAACTTATAATATTACCTTCAATCTAAATACATTAGCGTATAATTTTGAAAATGTAGTTACTTATTCTGAAATAGGAATTATTGGTACAGCAGTAAATAGTGGTTCTACAACTGATGAAAATATGCTAACTACTGATGGTGTTGATTATTTTATTAACAATATTACTTTGATAGATGGTAATGCTCATTTTAGACAAGATGACGCTGAAACTGTAAATTGGAGTTCGACTTCTTTCCCTAGTGGAACTGGTACTCAAAATGGAGGCGTTATACCTGTTACAGCAGGAACTTATAATATTACTTTTAATATATCAACTGGTGCTTATAGTTTTGATTATTTAGTTGTTTCTTTAATAGGAGCATTTAATTCATGGAGTGCAGATGTTGATTTATCGACAACAGATGGTGAAAATTATATGTTAGATAATTTTGTTTTAGCAGCAGACGGAGAACTAAAATTTCGTCAAAATCATAATTGGGGAACAAGTTGGGGAGGAACTGGTTTTCCAAGTGGAGCAGTTGGAGGTTCGAATATTGCAGCGCTTACAGGAACTTTTGATGTAACATTTAATCGTTTAACGACTGCATATACATTTTTGGACATTACATTAAGTACTGATGAGTTTTCTACTTCATCAATCAATATTTTTTCTTTTGAAAACAGACTTACTATCAATGGCTTAAATTCTAACGAAAACTATTCACTATCTATTTTTGATACGTTAGGAAGACAAGTTAAAAAAGT
>CAZQWZ010000097.1:0-9565 GCA_964596935.1 uncultured Roseivirgaceae bacterium | reverse complement strand
AAAATTTGCACCCAACGGATGTGCCACGGCTTGGTTATAATTGGCATAATCAGAATAAATGGTTGAATGCGTATAGGTGTATGGTCTTGCTGAATTATACTCAACTTGTAAATCAAGGTTTTTTAACCCGAGTGCATCAATATATTTTAAACCTACTTGGTAGCCAAATTTATTGGCCCACCAACCATCACCAGCCTTTAGCTCGCTAATTTTAAACTCATCAAAAATGAATTGCCCATACATCGAAAAGTGTTGTAAGAAGTTCCATTTGGCATCAAAGCCAATAAGGGCATTATCTAAGCTGCCATTTTGCTGTTCTAAGGAGCGGTAAAAAATAATTGGGTTTAAATATCCTAATTCAAAATGGTTATTCCCTAAAGAATCTTCTCGACCAAACACTACCGATTCAAACACTCCTAAATTTATGTGTTTACCAATGTTTATACCCAAACGATGAGCCACCAAATATTTTTGAGGAAACTGTGAATTGCCAACCGAGCCTCCTGAATTGCCAAAAGCATCGGCAAATACTTGCGTAAATAAGTTGGTGTAGTTAAAATTCCATACTTGGGTGTTAATTTTTAGAAACAATGCGGGCGGACTAAAATCAGACATCAACATAGAGCGGTAGCCATCTCCAATAAACTGCCTATCGTGGCCAAACTGAAAATTAATATGCTTTGTGGCATTAAAGCTGATATAGCCTGTGGCATTAAAAAAATCGTAACCATTTGTTCCAAAACTTTTCCAAAAACCTTCATTTGGGATTACCCGATTCGCAGCTACAAAATCTTGCACATATACAGGAAAGCGAACTTGATTCTCGCTCATAAATGCATAGAACCCGACTTTGCCATCAATTACTCCTCGCAGTTGCAAGCCCCGGGTGTTTATATAGGTGTATTCTGCCTGGGCAGATTCGCCACCGTAGCTCAAATACAAAACAGGACTTATATGAAACTGAATTGCCTTTTCCTTATCTGCACCAGATAAGAAATCAGATTTGTTTTTATAGAAAGTATTCCATAATGGATGTTTCCCCACGTTAGTGCTACTATCTACCCATTCCCAGTTATCATTTCGTAAGTAGTCTAAATTGAATTTATCTTGTTTAGAGGCTTGCAGGTTTTGTTGCTGAATGGAATCTGTAAACTGGCCAACTGCTTTGCGAGCATAAGGTTTTACGGCACTGTGGTGATTGGGAGCCATGGCTCCACTTAATATCTCAAGCCTATCAATTAGGTGGTAAGTATCCTTGTTTAAAGGTATGTTTGTGCTTTGAGCATCTAAATTATTTGCATACGCTGCCAATAAAACCAGTATTAAAAGTGCCTTTTTTGTCAAAATTTTCTATTAATAGTTGAAAAACAGTAAATTATACCTCAAATTAAGTAGAAAATATTTGAAGAAAGAATGAAATTCTCTAACTTTGCACTCCGATTTAAGAATAGACGAAATTAATTATACGATGAAGAAGGAAATACACCCAGAATACAAGCCCGTAGTTTTTAAAGATTTACAAAGTGAGTTTGCTTTTTTAACTAAATCTACGATGGGTTCTGATGAAACAATCAAATGGGAAGATGGTAATGAATACCCATTAATTAAAGTAGAAGTAACTTCTGCATCTCACCCATTTTACACTGGCAAGAAAATCTTTTTGGATACTGCTGGTAGAGTTGAGAAATTTAATAAGCGTTACAAGAAAAAATAACATTCGATTTTAATCGATTTTAAAAAGTCTCCATTCGCTAGCTAGCAGATGGAGACTTTTTTTATATAAACTTCGCTTACTTTTGTTAATATGAACCTGATTCTTTTTGATTCAATAGCTGCTCGAAGAAAATTACTGCCTTTTACTTACACTAGGCCGATGGCAGAAATTAGAGTAGGCATATTAACCATTACAGAAAAATGGGCTAAATGGCTTAGCACTACTCCTTCTCATATAACAGAAGAATATTTGTCAGTCAAGTTTCCTTCAAGCTATCAAGAAGAAAACCTTTACATCTCTGGCAACCTTTGCCCCAACATGCAACTTGTAGAAGCAGTAAGAGGGTTGAAAAAAAATCAAAAACTGGTTAAAGAAGGAATTTTGCTTGCGAGTTTACAAGAAAAGGTTGTGTGTAAAGAAATTGGTGAAGCATGTGAACAGGTTGAGTTTGATAATGATATAACCTTGATTACTCAAAACTGGCATATCTTTAAAAGTAATGGCGCGCAAATAAAGGCTGATTATGAGCTTGTTACTAAAGGTAGAAAAAGCCAACCAATCAACGACCCATACATAAGAACCTATAATCTTGATAATGTTTTTATTGAAGAAGGAGCTAACATAAAAGATGCAACTCTTAATGCTGAAAATGGACCCATTTATATTGGCAAAAATGCCATAATTGAAGAAGGGGCCGTTATTCGTGGGCCATTTGCCATTTGCCATAACTCTATCGTAAATTCAAATGCCCGCATGCGTGGCGATATTACCATTGGCCCTTGGAGTAAGGTGGGTGGCGAAGTTAGTAATTCCGTAATTTTTGGTTTTAGCAATAAAGGCCACGATGGCTTTTTAGGCAACTCTGTTTTAGGCGAATGGTGCAATATTGGTGCCGATACCAATACCTCAAATCTTAAAAATAATTATGATCTTATTAAGGTTTGGGATTACGATAAAGGTGGATTTATAAACACAGGTGAACAGTTTTGTGGGCTAATGATGGGCGACCACTCTAAGTGTGGTATTAATACCATGTTTAATACAGGCACTATTGTAGGCGTTGCTGCCAATATTTTTGGTGCAGGTTTTCCTCGTACATTTATTCCATCATTTGCTTGGGGAGGCCCAGCAGGGTTTAATACTTTTAAGCTACCAAAAGTTTTTGAAATGGCTAAAGTAGCTATGCAAAGGCGACATGGGGATTTTAATGAGGTAGAAAAAGAGATTATTTCAAAGGTATTTGAGATTGAAGCTCAATACCGAACTTGGGAAAACAAATAGTGTCTGTCAATAAAGTCCCCTATCTTCGTTATGCTTGTAAAAAAATACTCGGCTTTGCCTGATTGCACTAGTAAACTCCGTTTTTTTAAACAGCGCAAGCCTTGGTAGCGAACTTTATAACCCATACACTAAGTTTAGATAAATAATACTAAATGCGATTTAAAGATATACACGGATTAGAATCTACAAAATCTCTTTTAAGAGGAGGTGTAAAAAATAACCATGTAGCCCACGCACAATTATTTGCAAGCAAACCTGGCGCTCCGGCTCTATCCATTGCTTTGGCTTATGCTACATTTTTAAATTGCGAAAACCCAAGTGAAGAAGATGCTTGTGGCGAATGCTCATCTTGTAGCAAAAATCAAAAATTTGTGCATCCCGATGTACATTTTATTTTTCCGGTTAGTGGCACTAAAAATGTACTTGGGAAAGAGGCAGAAAGCCGCTTATTTTTAAAAGAATGGCGTGGGTTTTTATTAACTACTCCGCATGGTAATCTGCAAGATTGGTCGGAGATATATGGTGGCGAAGGAAAGCAAACCTCCATTAGCACAAAAGAAAAAAAGACGATTGTTAATGATTTATCTTTAAAAGCATTTGAAGGCAAGTTTAAAATAATGATTATCTGGCACCCAGAGTTGATGCATAAAAATGCTGCCAATGGCATTCTTAAAGTATTAGAAGAGCCACCCGACAATTCCCTTTTTCTATTAGTTTCTGAAGACCCAGACAAATTACTAACCACTATTTTATCGAGAACACAACGCTTAAATATCCCTTCTTTTACCGACCAAGAATTAAGTGAAGTGCTAACTTCTGCTCATGGCATAGAAGAGCATAGAGCTAAGCAACTTGCACATTTAGCAGATGGATCTTTAAGAACGGCCTTGCATTTAACCGCCCATGTGGGTGAAGATAATTTTGAGTTTTTTAAAAATTGGATGCGTTATTGCCATCAACGTAAAATGGGCGAATTAGTAGATAAGGCAGAAGCATTTTCAAAATTATCGCGTGGTGGGCAAAAAACTTTATTACAATATGGCTTATCAATGCTTCGCGAAGCACTTGTTTCAACCTCCACAAACCAGGATGCTTTATTTAGAGTAGAAAAAAATGAAAAATCGTTTGCAACTAATTTTGGTAAAGCCATTTCTATTAATCAATTTCAAAGCCTCTCTGAATTAATATCAGAAGCTGCCTATCATATTGAAAGAAACGCATACTCAAAGCTTCTGTTTATGAATTTATCTATCAACATTTCTAAAGTATTTAAAAAAGCATGACATTTTCAACCTTAACATTGCTACTCGTTATGTTTTTAGGTGGAGGTCCCAAAGGCCTGCCTGACCGGCAGGCAGGCAAAGATGAAGTAGTTACTATCCACACCAATTTTGGCGATATAGCACTTATTTTATATGACCAAACCCCAAAACACAAAGAAAATTTTCTAAAGCTTGCTAAAGAGGGGTTTTATGATAGCACAACCTTCCATCGCATTATCGATAATTTTATGATTCAGGGTGGAGACCCCAATACTAAAGATGACGACAAAACCAATGATGGTCTTGGAGATCCAGGCTATACGGTGCCTGCCGAGTTTGTTGAAAAATACACCCACATACAAGGAGTTATTGCAGCAGCACGTGAAGGAGATAGAACAAATCTTAAACAAGCTTCGAATGGTTCTCAGTTTTACATTGTTGAAAATGAAGAAGGATATCATTCATTAGATGGTAAATACACGGTTTTTGGACAAGTGATTAAAGGAATGGAAGTAGTTGAAAAAATTGCGGAGCAAAAAAAAGATAGACGAAATAAGCCTATCGAGGCTATAAAAATGACAATGACGGTTAAAAAAATGAGCAAAAAGAAAATTCAAAAACTATATGCGTACACCTATTAAATCTCTCATAAACATTATTGCGATCCACTTTTGGGTGGAGAAGCCTGCCTTGCCGGCAGGCAGGCAATCTGTAGTTTTTAACCTCAGTTCATTTATAAAAAACAACCTTCAAAGAAGTTTTCAAGTATTGACGATTTATATTTTATTGCCCCTCTTTGCACTCGTTACTTTTGGGTGTTCTTCTAAAAATGATAACGTTGACTCATTAGTAGTAATAAAAACCAAACTAGGCAATATAACTGTTGTACTATTTGATGATACACCTTTGCACAAAGAAAGCTTTATATCCATGTCAAAATCAGGGATGTATGACAGCACAACATTTCATCGAGTAATGAAAGAATTTATGATTCAAGGAGGCGATGTAGCTTCAAAATCAGGATTTTCGAATGAGAGCAAACGGTTAATCCCTGCAGAAATAACAACCCATCATTTGCATGCGAAAGGAGCTCTAGCAGCCGCAAGGCAGCCAGATAATGTAAACCCTAAACGGAAAAGTAGCACTCAGTTTTATATTGTACAAGGTCGTACTTTCTCCGAAAAAGAAATGACAACCGATATTGGCAAGTTAAATTATGCGGCAGGGCAGTATTTGCAAAGCGAAACAAACCTTCCTTTAAGAGATACGCTTATTGTAATGCAAGAACAAGGGCGAATGAATGAACTTCAGCAAATATTAATCAATTTAAAAGAAGAAATAGCTGCTTATACAGCATTGGATTTGGATAAAGAATCTACCCCCGAACAAATAGAACTATATACAACCATTGGAGGATACCCTCCGCTAGATTTTGAATATACGGTATTTGGGCAAGTGTTGGAAGGGCTTGAAGTGGTTGATAAAATTGCAGAAGTGCAAACGGGTGAAGCTAATAAACCCATTGAAGATGTTTTTATAACAATGGAGGTGGTTGAACTTACCAAAACAGAAATAACAAAGAAGTATGGGTATGAATATCCTATTTTAGAAGTTAAAAATTAAAGAGTTAGAAATATGCCACCAAGGCAATAAGTCTCCAATAATCACAAAGAAATCTTAGTGTTGCTTTCAGCCTTGGAGCCTTAGTGGCAAAATTAAACAAATGAAAATACTACTTACAGGTGCAAACGGATTATTAGGTCAGAAATTAGTTGAACTAATTGTTAAAGAAGGTGAACATGAACTTATTGCCACAGCTCGTGGTAAAAACAGATTGCCTATAAAAAAGGGTTATACGTATCAATCATTAGACATAACCAATAATACCGATGTTGCTTCTGTTATTTCTAAATTAAAGCCTGATGCAGTTATTAACACCGCAGCCATGACCAACGTGGATCAATGCGAATTGGAAAAAGAAGCTGGTTGGGATGCAAATGTAAACTCTGTAAAATATTTAGTAGAAGCCTGTGAAGCTAATAATTGTTTCCTCCTACACCTTTCCACCGATTTTATTTTTGATGGAACCAAAGGCCCTCTTACCGAAGACGAAACCCCAGGCCCAGTTAATTATTATGGCGATGGAAAGCTTGCTGCCGAAAAACTGGTTATAAACTCCAACTTAACATGGGCAATGGCGCGCACCGTTTTAGTGTATGGAGTAGTTTCTGATATGAGCCGTTCTAATATCATACTGTGGGTAAAAAACAGCTTAGAAAGTGGCAAGCCTATTAAAGTAGTTGACGACCAATGGCGTACGCCAACTTTGGCCGAAGATTTAGCCATGG
Organism: uncultured Roseivirgaceae bacterium; assembly: GCA_964596935.1. Classification (GTDB taxonomy): domain Bacteria; phylum Bacteroidota; class Bacteroidia; order Cytophagales; family Cyclobacteriaceae; genus JAKISE01. Next base: position 2,960 of record CAZQWZ010000097.1, on the reverse strand, counting down.
GCTGTTACCTAATCGTAAAACAACAAGCCCAAGGAATTTATAATATTTCGGGAAAAGATATGCTTACCCCTTACGATATGGCCATTAAAGTTAGAGACTATTTCGATTTGGATGGAAGCTTAATTTCTAGAGCAGATTCATCCACATTTAGCCAACCAGCCAAACGCCCTCTAAAAACAGGCTTTATTATAGATAAGGCTAGAAAACACTTAGGCTACAAACCACATAGTTTTGATGAAGGGATAAAAATTATAGCCAATCAAGTTGCCGCTCTTCAAAAGAAGTAAGTTAAATTTTAGTAAATTTGTTCTAAGATGAACAAAGAAAACATCCTAAAAAGAATTAAAAACAAGGTTCATTCCATCGACCCTGATGCTACCATAATTTTATATGGCTCCTATGCTCGTGGCGATTTTCATCCCAATTCAGATATTGATTTATTAATTCTAATTGATAAAAAAAAGATTTCTTGGGATGATGAAAAGGAAATTAAATACCCATTATATGATATTGAATTTGACACGGGGAAAATAATTAGCCCACTAATCTATTCAAGGGAAAAATGGGAGAACCCAAAAGTTGTAACTCCTTTTTATGAAAATGTGACTCAAGATGGTATTATTCTATGAACGACAAAGACCGTAGTATAATAGTTGCCCATCGATTAAAAAGAGCCAATAACACCCTCTTAGAAGTAGATGTTTTAATTGAAAATGAAATGTATAATACAGCTATTAGTAGATTGTATTATGCATCATATTATGCAGTTACTGGTTTATTGGTTAACAATAAGATTAAAGCACATACACATGGAGGTGTACGGCAAATGTTGGGTTTACATTTTGTGAAAAAAGGGCTAATTGGTGCTGAAATAAACAGGTTTTATTCAGATATTTTTGATAAACGTTTAACGGGAGATTATGACGATTTTATAGAATACTCTCGAGAGGAAATATTGAGCTTAATACCTCCAACGCTAGAGTTAATAAAACGAATTGAAGAATTAATTGATTAATTGCATACACCCAAGTGCCCGCTCTTCAAAAGAAGTAAGTTAAATTTTGGATTTACCTGCCATTTTAGCAAATTGCCGTTTGGAATTTAACCTAGTCACCCTGAACTCGTTTCAGGGTCTCATTAATAGATTCCGAAACAAGTTCGGAATGACAATACACTATTGAAGTAATAAAAATAATTATGTCTATACAAGCAGGAGGAGAAAAAAGAGATCAGTGGGGATCTAAATTTGGATTTATTATGGCTGCGGCTGGCTCAGCTGTTGGTTTGGGCAATATTTGGCGTTTCCCTTACATCACGGGGCAAAATGGTGGGGGAGCATTTGTAATTATTTACATCGCCTGTGTGGTTTTAATTGGTGTGCCACTATTATTTACCGAAATGGGCTTAGGCCGATATGCTGGAAGTAGCACAGTTGGTGCATTTAAAAAAACCAAAGCAAATAAATTTTGGATGCTGTCGCCAATTCTCGCTCTGCTCATTAGCTTTTTTGTACTTACCTATTATGCAGTAATTGGAGGTTGGGCAGTGGGTTATATTTTTACCTCTGTTTTTAATGTGGATATTACGTTTGCAGCCTTTGTTCAAAACCCAACGATTGTACTCCCATTATTTGCCGTTTTTATGGTAGTAACCGTTCTAATTGTATTAGGAGGAATTTCTGGGGGTATTGAAAAAGCATCTAAAGTATTGATGCCGATGCTTTTTGTATTGCTTCTTTTAGTTGCTATTCGTAGTATGACATTGCCAGGAGCAATGGCAGGAATCAAGTTTTATTTAATTCCTGATTGGTCCAAAGTTACTCCTAACACATTCTTAACAGCCTTATCTCAAGCCTTTTTCTCTATGAGTATTGGGTGGGGTATTATGATTACCTATGGTTCATATCTGCCTAAAAAAGCAAATATTATAACCAGTGGATTATGGGTGGGTGCAATGGATGCAGGCGTAGCATTATTAGCTGGTTTTATGATTTTTCCTGCCGTGTTTGCATTTGGTATGGAGCCTTCTCAAGGCCCAACACTAACATTTCAAGTATTGCCAGCAATATTTGCTCAAATCCCTTTTGGTAATATAATAGGCGGGTTATTCTTCCTTTTGCTTTCCGTTGCGGCTTTAACTTCTTCTATCTCTATTTTAGAAGTTCCAGCTTCTTATTTTATGGATGAGAAAAAATGGAGTCGTAAAAAATCTGCGTGGGTTGTGGGCATTTTAGCTTTTGTAGTAGGGATTCCTTCGGCACTTACCGCTATTGACGGCAATTTTTTTAATGTAATATCTATCCCTTGGTTCCAAGGAGCTACGGTTACTGGCTTCTTCGATATATTGGATACTATTTTTGGAAGTTTCCTTATTGTAGTAGTAGCTCTTATGACCAGTGTTTACGTAGGCTGGGTATTAGACATTAATACCGTGGTAAAACATATTGGCGATGGTTCTGAAGGGTTTAACAAATCTTACTTTGGAATTGTACCTTCCAAAGTATTTGTAATTATGCTTAAATACGTTATTCCTGTAACCATCTTGCTTGTGCTGCTTAATATGATGGGCTTAGGAGCCTTTGCAGGAGCGTAGCTAACTTATCACACTCCAATTAACATTGGATTCTTAGCCTGAGCATCTGGTTTTTCAAAGCCTGGTGGTCAGGCTTTTTTAGTTCCTTATCATCCATAAATTACTATTAGCATAACAAGTTTAGGACTTGAGTTTGTAAACTGGGAAGAATGGAAATAAAAAGACCTCGAAGCAAAAGAGATGAGAGAGTCCCATTTTTAATTATGTCTACCTTCTCCTTTTCTTACCCTTTCCCTTATTTCTTGGGTTCCATTTACTGTCTTTATTGGGCCGTGCCTTTTTCTCATGAAAAGCACCTTTAAACGTTGGGTCTTCTTTGCGTTTTTGATGATCTATTGATCGAGCTATATCTTGTATTTCGTCAAAGG
>CAZQWZ010000096.1:0-9618 GCA_964596935.1 uncultured Roseivirgaceae bacterium | reverse complement strand
TTAACCCTGTCTAATAGGTCAATCATTTGACTAAAAATCGGCTGTCCGAAAAAAGGCTACTTTTGCCCATAGTTGTTTTATTGGTGAGATATTAATTCAACTACACGAAAAAACCATCAATATTTGATGCTTTTTTTTATCGGACAACATTACTTTAGAATTATAAATATGAACTCAAATAATATAAGTGTTCTTCCTTATCCGTTTCCATACAAGGCTTGGTTAACTATTTCTAACGATCCTGATAATACTCTTTCTAAAGATTGGAAAGAGCTGCATAGAACAATTTGGAAAGAATTAAAATTGCCTTTTAGTGATTCCTTATTTGTTGACTCTTATAATAAAAATATACCTGAACAAGTTAATTTAAAACGAAACCCAGAGATAGTTGATAAACACTATATTGATACTATTCATACTTGGGGGGATTATATGCATGCGGGCAAAATAGGTTTTGAGAGAGAAAATGCGCTCGAGGCAATTGAAGAATTAAAAAAGCATAATATTAACCCTCTAGTTTGGGTTGATCACGCAAATTTTGAAGGAAACCTGCTTCATAACTATAATGCAGGTGGAAACCCAAATTTTATCGATGCTGCTGGGCATGTATATAAAAACTATGTTTACACCTTGGATTTAATAAAAAAAATTGGAGTTAAATATATATGGGATGGCAAAATAACAGATTTTCTTGGGCAAGATAGGGTTTTAAGCCCCAATGAGTATTATTTGCAATATTCGAGTTCGATTTTTAAAGCATGGTTTAAAATTATTTTAAATTTTCTGTATAAAGGGTTTGACAACTTAACTAGGCCTGGGTTTTTAAATTATGCTGATTTTAAGAATAATAATCAATACAAGAAGCACACCTTTGACGATGGGAATACTTTTTACATTTTTAAGCGCTTTGGCACTTGGGTTGATGCTGATATTGATGGGCTTGGAAAGTTAATTAGCAAGAAAAATATTGACACTCTTATTAAGGTTGGGGGTACATGTATTGTTTATACTCATTTAGGAAAAAGAAAAGCAAACCGGCTAGAGGATAAAGTTCATATTCCTATATTTACGCTTAATGCGTTGATAAATTTAAAGCATAGGTTTGAACAAAAAGAGTTAATGTTATCTTCTGTGTCATCTTTATTAAAATATTTAATTATTAGAGATAATATCGAAATTGAAGGGACATTAATATTTTTTAAGGCTGACAATATTGCATATAAAAAAATAAATAATCATTTACTAAAAGGTCTTTTATTCTCGTTTGAGACTCAAGCCAAAATTGATTTGGAAAGGCTTCTAGTTGAAAGTGACGAAGGTAAGCTTGCATATAATTTAATTAAAAACTCTGATAGGGTTTTTACTTTGGAATTTATATAATGGATAAAGTAGCTCTTTTAGTAAATGATAGTTTAGGAACTAAAGCACTTAGCAGTATTTTGCTTAGCCAAAATATTAAGATTGATATAATTGTTGTTCAGAAGCCACCACTAAAAAAACCTATTTCCTTTTCTAATAGAATAAATAATCTAATAAAGAAAAAAGAAAGGGGTGTAATTGAATTTATTACAAGCAGGCGAGTTATTTCTAAAGTAAATACTATTGAAAAAAAAATAAAGATACTTGGTCAAACTTTTTTGAAGCAAAACAGTAACACCAACATTAATAACTGGCCATTGGAAACACCTGTGTTTTATACTGAAAACATTAATAATGAAGATACATTTAAGCAATTATTAAATAAAGACATAGAATTGATTGTAGTTTGGGGAACGTCAATACTAAAGCCTCGATTGCTTTCCATACCCAATATAAAAATAATTAATGCTCACACTTCAATTTTGCCTAGTTATAAAGGGACCTTTTCGGAGTTTTGGCAGTGTTTTTATCAAGATTTTGAATCAGCGGGGATAACTTTTCACTTTGTTGATAAAGGAGTTGATACAGGAGATATAATTTTTCAAAAAAGAACTAAGACGTACTCAGAAATAGACCCGTTTATGTTAAGAGCGTTAAACACGTTGAGTATTATTGAATATTATCCACAAGTTATAATATCCGTGCTAGAAAATAATTATAATCGAGTTAAACAGTTAGCAACCAATAGAGCTACTCTTAAATATTCTGATATAACGCTTGAAAAGAAGATGGCTTTGTACAAAAGAATTAATCTTTTGTAAGGGTTTGGTATAGCATATTTAGTTTTTCCATTTCATCATTTCTATCACATGTAGTTTTTATTAATTCTTTGATGTTACTTAGCCCTTCTTCCTTGGGTTGAAAAAGCATCGTTTTAATTGAATTGGCTACTGATGTTGAATTAAACTCTTTAAACGTTATAATTTTACTAAAAATAGCCTGGTCGTAGTTTAAAGGACTTAAAAGTAAAGGCGTTTTTAGATACATAATCTCCATGGCCGATACAGGGGAGCCATCAGAAAGGTTTGTCATTATAGCTAAAGAAGCATTTTTTAGCAATGGGAATAATGCATCCTGTGTTAACTTATAAAAAAAATGAATTTTAGTATCTTTAATAGAACCGATGATAGATTTTATTTTAGTTACATATTCTATATCGCTAGAATTTGCATCAATAAAAACCCATTCATACTTTGATTTTATAGATTCAGGAAGTTTTTTTATTGCTTTAAGTGCTAATTCATGATTATAAACAGGGCGCATATTTCGAGGAAATACGACATAGGGTTTTTGAATACCTTTAATGACTTCAGCTTTAGAAAGTCTATCAATTGCTTGTAAATCAACGCCAGTTCTAATTAACGTTACTTGTTTAGATAACTTTAATGCGTTTACGGTGTTTAGTTGAGAGTTGGACGTACAAGTAATATAATTACATTGAGAAAAAGCTTTTTTGTAATTTTTAGACACAAAATAATTAAGCAATGACTTACTCTTAAACGTATTATTAATGGTTACTAAAATATCGGACCCTCTGTTAGATGCGATTATTGGAATTTTAAATTTAGGTTTATAAATAGCCCATAAAATGTTAGGTTCGGTATATAAAATATGAAAAACATCTATTTTATATAGTTGAATTACCTTTTTTAGTTTTTTAGCTTCTAACCCATTTTTCCAAAATTTTAGTGTAGAGTAATCCTTTATACTGCCTACATAATTAATGTTAAACTCACCCAGTTTTTTATCAGGTTTATGGTTTGGGCTTTCTCTTGAAATAAGATAACAACCGTACTTACTACTAAAATAGGTTATCCACTTAATGTCGTGAATTGAGTTTGGGTCTGCAAGAAATAGTATATTCATTTCAATCATAAAACTCTTGAAACCACAATTCTAGGCAAATAATACTCCATATTTTAAAGGTATGCTCGTTTTTGTGAGCATCGAATTCATTCACTAGTTTATGAACTACATTTTCGTGTAAAATGTTTCTTTTTAAAAATTGATTTATTAGTTCATCGCGCCAAGGTTTTAATTCGGCTTTTAACCACTCGTGAATTGGGATTCCAAACCCTGTTTTTTGCTTGGTGCTACTCTGATTTCCTAAATATTTTTGAGCTAGCTCTCTTAAAATAGATTTATTTTGATTTTGCGTAAATTTGTGTTTATAATCAATTGAAAAAGCAAACTCCGCCAATTCTTGGTCTAAAAAAGGGCTTCTTACTTCTACCGAATTAATCATAGATGCTCTATCTATTTTAACTAAGTAATCGTTTAAGAGCCGAGTTTCTAGCGAGGCTCTCATTATATTATCTGATAAGTTTTTCGATTTATTACTATCCCATATTTGTTTCCAATATTCTTCTGTAAATTTAGCTGCTTTAATTAACGATTCATTTTTATAAAGGCTTATTTTTTCCAAGTTATCATAACTCATTTGACGTGATAAACGACTCCCTTTTTTTAGGTTAGTATAATGTTGAAAAGCTCCTAAATTTTCTCTTTTTTTAACCCTGCTTATCAATTTGTCAGTCCAAATTGCGGGTGTTTTAAAAATGAAATTGCTCCATTTTTCATTAAAAATATCTGTTCTATAGGCTAGCCCATAATCGGTGTATCCACCAAATAGTTCATCGCCACCATCGCCAGAAATGGCTACTGTTACTTGCTCTTTTATCGCTTTAGTAATTAAATAGGTAGGTATTAGGCTCGAATCGGCAAACGGTTCACCTGTATATTGTGCGAGAGAGGTAATGTTTTTAATTAAATCTGCCGTTACATGTATGTTATGGTGATCTGTATTATAACGTTTTGCAACTATTTCTGCATCCTTACGTTCGTCCATTATTGTATTGTCAACAGAAACAGTAAAGGTTTTTATGGGTTTTGAATTAGCTTGGGCAGCCAATGCTACAATTAGGCCAGAGTCTATACCTCCGCTTAAAAAAAAGCCAAGTGGTACATCAGATATTAACCTTTTGTTTATTGCTTTTTGCAATAAAATTTCAGTTTCATTAATAATTTCTTCTTTGCCTACTTCTAGGCTACTTGCTTTGGGCAGTTTCCAATATTGCTGTGTGTTAAATGTGTGAGAGCTTATATCTACAATGGCATAATGGGCATGTTTAAGTTGTTTAACCTCTTTCCAAATAGTACTAGGTTGCGGCATTGTTAATTCACTAAAATAATAGTCAATGGATTCCCAATCTATGGTTAATTCATTTTTTTTAGTTGCCCAAATGGAACGAATATCAGAGCTAAAATAGAATGAAGTCTTATTAAAAAGGTAATACAAGGGTTTTTTGCCAAAACGATCTCGTGCTAATATTAATTTATTACTGCTTGGGTTATAAATAGCAAAAGCAAACATGCCATCTAGCTTTTCCAATGTTTTTTCTATGCCCCAATATTGGTAGGCTTCTAAAATAGTTTCCGTATCTGAGTCTGTTTTAAATAAAACACCTTCTTTCTCCAGCTCTTTTTTAATTGCTTTAAAATTATATATTTCTCCATTAAATACAATTGTACTTTTATTAGAACCAATCATAGGTTGATTCGATCTCTTGTCTAAATCAATAATGGAAAGCCTCGTGTGACCTAGCCCAATGTTTTGGTTTAGGTAGATGTTTTTGCTATCTGGCCCACGTTCGTTAAGAAAGCTTAGCATGGTAGAAAGTTGTTTCTTTTCTACGCTAGAATTATTTTGAATTATGCCACAAATGCCACACATTAGGTTTTAGTTGCCTCTTTTTATTCTTTTTATTTTTCTTGATATTCTCTTTCCAATAGAGTCGCCTTTGGGCTTTAGGATTGCTTGATAGTTGAGTGGTTTAGTTTTGTTGAGAACAATTACTTGATAGTCAGCTGGTGTGTTAAAAATGGAGTAAGATTCTAAATATTTTATTTCTAAATTATGAGGATAAATATTGCTTAGTAACGTGTTGGTATATACTGGGTTATCAATCACTTGAAGTTCTTCAGGTCTGTTTTCTTTTACCCATTCTAAATAATTGGGATGAGGTATGTGTATTAGAATAAATCCTGTGTTAGAAAGTAAAGTAGATAATTTTTCAAAAAGGGTATAATGTTGCTCTAAGGGAATATGTTCAATAACATCTGGAAGAATTATGGTTTCAAATGTATCTGTAATGTCTAATTTTATTATATCGGCAGCAATAAAATCAATATTTTTAAATTTTTCTAATCGAGATTTTGCTAATGCTATATTTGTTTCAGATATATCAATTGCCGTTAGGCTAGAAGTTGTATATAAGTACTCTGCTATAAGCTGTGTTTGGGTTCCGATTCCACAGCCTATTTCCAATACACTGCCTGATTTAGACATATTAAACTTCTCTAACCATCGTTGTATAGATAAATGTCTGTGGTGGATACCTGCATTCAACTGTCTATCAGAATAGTTGTTATAATAATCCGAAACTTTTTTACTCATTACTTTTTGTAATTATCCCCCAAAGGTATAAAACTCTGCTAGTAGATATTATAATTTTTGCAATTATGAATATAATTAAAATGGAATTAAACGTAACCTCATAATAAAAACCACCCAACCCAATAATTGATAATAAAATAATATCGACAATATTAAAGTGCAGTAACTTTTTTTGCTTATTAAAAACAATAAATCCATTTTGAAACGATTGATCTATAAAAGCAATCATATAGTACCAGCAATATATTCTAATGATAGCTTCAACCCCAGCCCATTCGTTGCCTAAAAAAAGTGTATACCAATTAGCGGGTATAAAATAAATAATAGTAAAGCTAATGGAAGAAATTACTAACGTAAGTGCTAACATTTTTTCGTAGAAACGATGGCTTTTCTCTCCATCTCGAAGTGCCACAAGCCTTTCGGTAATTACAGGTTGCAAAGAGTTAGATAATAAGTTTAGGGGAAGATTAAGCAAGCCAACTGCCATGGCAAGTAGCCCCAGTATTTCTTTATCATAAAGGTAGGCAATGGTTAAAATAATAAATTGATTGCTAATAGTGCCTAGCCAAGCCGATGGCATTGAATATATGGGGAAAGCTTTATGTTTTTTTAATTGTTTTATAGTTTCTTTTACGCTTAGTATTTTAATTTTTATGGTATGAGGTAGCTTTAATAGTAGAAATAAAGCACTAATAACCTTGCTTATAAAATCACTTAAAATAAGCCCTAAAGCCCCCAAATTAAGCCAACCCCATGTTAGGTTCAATAGCTTGGCAGAGGTAGATTCGGTAATATTAACACTGGTATTTAATTTGAATCTTTTTAATCTAATATTTAAGGAGGCTATCGTAATAATGATAGAGGATAAGGCAACACTTATAGATAATAGATACCAATACTTACTAAAAATACTCGTTGAAAAAGCAGCATCTAAATGTGAATTAAATACGTAGAGCCCAACTGTAAAAACTATTGAGAAAAATAGTATTACAGTAACAGTAAGGTTAAATACCTTAGAGAGGTCTTCTTTTTTTACGGTGCTTACCGCCAAGGGTAATGATAAAGTACCTACTACTACTAGGTTTTGAGCCACGGTGTTGTATAAAGCAAACTCCCCATAATCTTCGGGTGCAAATAACCGTGCAATAACAGGGGTTAGAGCCAAGCTTAAAATAGCCACATACACTTTGCCCCCAAACACAACAGATACATTTTTAAAGAATGCCTTTTCTGTTATTATAAAAGCTTTGAGTTTGCTGTAAAGAGTTGGAAACTTCAATTTTATGTTAAATAATTTCTCACCGAATTTTGAATGCTTATTTTTACTTCTTCCCAGATATGGCCTTTTAAACAAATTGGGGTTTCACTTTCTTCTGCTTCTTCAAAATAAACTAATGCTTGAGGTATTGAGATCAATAACATTTGACTGGGATACTTTTTTTGATGAGCTTCTATAATTTCTGAAAGTTGATAATGCATTAAGAGTTCATTAATATCCCAAAAATCTTTTTTGTTTGCTCTTCCTAGTACAGCGTTAATCTTCATAGCTGCAATATCCAATGCATTTAGAATATGGATATCATCTCTTCGTTCAGCAGGAAATATTAAGGGTTGTTCATATTTTACAATATCAACCTTAATATTATTGATAAAACAAAAAAGAGCCCACTTGTTTGATGATTGTTCGTATTGGAAATTAGAACCAAATTCAGTAGTTAACGCTTTAATTATTTTTTTTTGATCAAGGTTTCCTCCAAATAAATCTATGTCAATTGAAATACGATGCCCATACCAAAGTGCCAAGGCGGTGCCGCCTACTAAATAAAAAGATTTTAGCTCGGGTATTTGCTGAAGCCTTATTAATAAGGATAAAGTGTTGGGTTCAACTGTTTTTTTGTAAAGCATTTAAATGCAGATAGAGGTTGATTTAATATTGCACTAACTAAGTAAAGTCGATGATTCGAAATATATTTTGAATTTAATAGGGTTTCTTTTATCTGCTTATCACCATAATGCCTTCTGCATTGTCTTATATCATCTACATCGCCTCTGTTAAATACCCTTTCAATTACAAACTTTGATTTTTTATCAAAATCAAGTTGCTCGTAATCTATATCCCAAAATATTCTTTTATTAAATAGAGGTTTCTTTTCCATTTTGGTCAAAGTTAATTATAATTATTTTTTAGCAGCAAATACTTATTTTTTAATTTAGGTAGTTACAAAGTATTAAACTCAAAACTGGCACATACACCTTACTGCCAAACACAAAAGATACATTTTTAAAGAATGCCTTTTCGGTGGTTAAAAATGCTTTGAGTTTGTTAATAAGTCGTTAATTGACATTACTTAATTGTTTTCTATAATCTTCTCTATATTCTTCCAAGAAATTACACGTTTGTTATTACTCCTAGTTTGCTCTTTGTCGCCTCCATAAATAATGGTTCCTTCAGAGTTTCCAGATATTTTACTCCAAAAATTTAGGCCTTTAAAATAGTCTGGAGTTATTGTTTTTCCTGATTTAATTTCAATTGGGGTAAGTTGAGTTGCATTTTCTATAATTACGTCAATTTCGTGGCCTACGTTATCTCTCCAGAAATAAATATTTGGAACTTTAGCTTGATTTGTTCGTCCTTTAATTAGCTCACTAATGCAAAAATTCTCGAATAAACTTCCTCGAAGTGGATGGCTATATAGTTGCTCTGCTTCTTGAACACCTAAAAGGGCACAAGCTAATCCTGTATCATAAAAATATAGTTTAGGCATTTTTACAATGCGCTTATTAAAGTTTGAATGGTGAGGTTGTAAACGAAATACAATAAAACTACTTTCTAGTATTCCAATCCAAGCATTAATAGTTTTACTATCTGCTCCCGTTTCTATGGCAAGGTTATGTATGTTTAATAACTGCCCAGTACGGCCTGCACAGAGCTTTACAAAGCGTTCAAATATTAGTAAATTGCTTACATTCTTAATCTGCCTAACATCCCTTTCAATATATGTTCTTATATAATTTGCATACCAAACTGATATATCATAATTTCTATCATATAGTGGGGGATACATGCCTTTAAACAATACTTGTTCAATAGTATTGTTTTTTAGTTGAGGAAGTTCGCTTAATGAAAAAGGTAATAATGAAAGGTATCCAATTCGTCCTGCAAGGCTCTGTGATATGTTTTCTTGTAACAAAAAATTGTTTGACCCTGTTAAAATAAATTGTGCTGTTTCTTTTCTTTCGTCAACGTGCTGTTGTAAATAAGAAAATAGTAATGGGGCTCTTTGTGCTTCATCAATAACTGCCCCATTTTTATATTGTGCTAAAAATCCTCTAGGATCTTCTAATACAAAGTTTCTAACATCTAGGTTTTCAAGATTAACATAGGGCTTATTGTTAAATACTTTTCTCACCAACGTTGTTTTTCCAGACTGCCTTGGCCCAATAACGCCAACGACTTTATATTGTTTGGCTAAACTTGTAAGTTCTTTTGAGGCTATTCGCTGAATCATAAACAATATTACAATATTGGATTTTAATTCCAATATTGTAATATTGTTTATTTTGCCAGATACTCCTCAAACGTTTGTTTTTGATAAGCCCCACTGCCAATAAATTGAAGGATAGGGTAGAAATCATCAGGGCCACGGTAGCCTGGTAGGATAGTTATTCGTTCCATTTTTTCGTTTAAAAATACCACTGAGGGGTAGCTTAGTTTGTTATCTAATAAAGTAGCAGCAAGTTCG
>CAZQWZ010000095.1:0-9627 GCA_964596935.1 uncultured Roseivirgaceae bacterium | reverse complement strand
GTTTAAACCGTATAAACCAAAACGTGGTTTTCAAATTGCTCATATTTTAGAGTAAACCTTTTCTCTGTATTGTCAACTTTTAGATAGCTATAAATTTCGCCCGATTCCTGAATGGTATCTAAGTTATGCAAGAAAATGTTTTCTTTAAAAATTAATTTCTTACGACCATATAACTTATAAATTGCTTCTTTGGCACCCCAAGCAATGGCCAAGCGAGCTAAGTTTCCATTGGCTTGTTTAAGTTCATCATCAGTTAAAAATTTGGGAGCGAGTTTAAGCAATTTTTCTTTTTTTTCTTCAATATCAACACCGCACGAATGTTTTTTATGAACAAAAACAGTTACATAAGGGTGAGCATGCGAAATTGATATGTGTAGATTAGAGTTTTTAATATGGGGTTTATTATAATTATCGCTCCAAACACCCTCGCATTTGCCTTCCATTTCTTTGGAAATACTCCAGCCTAAGTACCTGCTGCAAAGCCATTCCTTTCTTCGTTGTTCAACTTTAATTTCATCAAGTTTTTCGGGGCTGGCAGAAAAATGCTGCTTAAAAGGCAAAAATAAATCTTCGGGTTCGGTAAGATGCCAAACCACGAGCGTATAATTTTTATCAATAATTTTCTTAAACAATGGCATACTTCCCAAAGTTGGATTATTTTTAAGATACAGCCAATATTCAATCATTAATTATGCTGAAACATAAATCATTTTTTGAAGGTCATCGCGGAGCGGTACTTTCGTTGGCAGGCAATATCCAAGGTAAATATTTTTATTCTTCGGGTTCAGAAGGGCTTATTGTAAAATGGAATATTGATAAACCCAATGAAGGCGAAGTTCTAGTAAGGCTTACGGGATATGTTTCTTGTTTGGCCTTTGATAAAATTACCAACACTTTGTATGCAGCCCTAAACCATAAAGGCATTTATGCCATTAGTGCAGATACGGGCAAAATAATTAATAGAACAGAAATGCCAACTACCTCGTTTGGCTCGATTAAACTTACTGTTAATTATATTGTTTTTACGTCTAAGATAGGAGAAGTTATTGTGCTCGAAAGATCTTCTTTAAAAATGATTAAAAGAATAGCCACAGGGCTAAATAATTTTCCTCAAATAATGATTGAATCAACTCATTTATGGGTTGCAAAGAAAGGTGAGTTAGAAAGTTTCTATTTAGGCAGTACAGTTGAAAAAGTTAAATCTATAAAGCTAAAGGAGCATGTTTATGCATTAGATGTTGTGGATAAAAGTCTTATTGCATTAACAGATAGTTGCTTTTTAAAACTGAATAAAAAAGACTTGAAAATAGAGCGTGAGTTTTTTGTTTCCAATATCAAGTCTTTTAAAACTTTCTTTATTAACCCTAAACGTTCCACCTTACATGCACTTTCAGTTAGCAATAAATTATCAGAATTTAAAATCGAGAAAAAAGAATTGAAATTTATGAATAATATTCAATTTGAACACATTGGGCAAATAAACTGCTTATTTTCGATTGAAAATCATAGATTTGTGATATCTGCTGGTGCTGACAAAAAAATTGGCGTTTGGCAGTTTAACTAGATTCATCTAAAAATGAGAATTACACCCTTAGAAATAAGAAAAAAAACGTTTGAAAAGCAAATTCGCGGGTATGATAAGGAAGAAGTAAATGCATTTTTACTTTCTCTTTCGCACGAATGGGAAAAAGCGTTGGATCAAATAAAATCTCTTGATAGCCAATTAAAAAAAGCTGAGTTAGATGTTTCTAAGCTTCGCGAAGTGGAGGCTTCGCTTTATAAAACACTTAAAACGGCTGAAGATACGGGAACTAATATGATAAATCAGGCTAAAAAAACGGCCGAATTGCATATTCAAGAAACTCAAATGAATGCCGATGGTTTATTAAACGAATCTAAATCTAAAGCCCGTAATATTATTGATGATGCCGAACTAACAGCGAAACAAATGCTCGGCAGTATGGATGATGAGATAAAAGAATTGGCTCGTGTTTATACGATGCTCGAAGATCATAGAGATGAAATTTTAAACGAGTTAACCAATTTATCTACCATTACTCTACAAAGAGTGCAAAAGGTAAGCGATAACCTAAAGCATTTTGATTTAGATAAACGACTTGCCGAAATAAATGAGCGATCTATTGAGGTTCAAAAGCAAAGAGAAAAACCAGTACGTGTTGCTGCTGCACCACCTCGCCCGGTAGCTAAGCCCATTGCTAAAGCTGCAAAAGAGGATATAATCGAAGAGTCTAAAATTCAAGACAATTTAGGCAACGATTCGAACAGTAATTCTTTTTTTGACGAATTAGACTAATGGCGATTATTTCTTTAGAAGGACTTGAGTTTTTTGCATACCACGGTGTTCACGATTTTGAGAAAAAACAAGGCAATAGCTTTATTGTGGATGTTGAAGTAGAGGTTGATGTAAGCGAAGCTGAAAAAACAGATGAACTATCTGGTACAATAGATTACGAGCAATTATTTAATGTGGTTTCTGCAGAAATGGGAATTCGATCTAAACTGTTAGAACATGTCTCATCAAGAATATGCGATTCGGTTTTAAAGAATTGGAATCAGATACAGCAAGTAAAAGTTAGAATTGGCAAAATGAACCCACCAATTGGTGCGGTTTGTAAAATGTCGGGTGTTACCGTAACGAGAAGTAAATAGCCTAATCGTTCGATTTGCCAAATTGAAAACCTTTTTGGTCTTTCGTATCTAGGTAGTCAAGTGTAATGTTTATCATATAAAGCATATCTTTTTTCTTGATTAAGACCTCAATTTCTTCAAAAATAAAAGAGTCATCGCCTGTTTTTTTAGTATCGAAACCAATAATAAACGAAGTGGTGCCGCAAGAAGCTGCATCATTAGTGCCTAAGCGCAATCCGTAATCTTTAGGTATTGCCTTTTCAGCCATAATTGATTTTATTTTGGTAAGGGCACTTGGGGTAATTATCACGGGTATGCTCGAAATCATAGGGGCAAAGGTATAGTTGAAAACAAATTTTTGCCTACACAACAACACATGAATGTATTAGTTTCGTTATAAGATTGCCAAACCTTAATTATTGGCACATATTTGTTAAAATAATAAATTCAAATGGATTCTTTTCTTGAAATAATAAAACTTGGATTACCTGCGGCATTTGTTTTGTACGGTATGTATTTGGCCATTAAAGTTATGGTTAGCAAATCTCTTTTAACCAAAGAGCTTGATATTAAAATTAAATCACTGGAAATAACACTGCCTGTAAGGATGCAGGCTTTTGAGCGGATGTCGTTGTTTTTGGAGCGTATTTCAACGGAAAATTTGTTGGTACGGATAAACCAACCTGGGATGACAGCAAGCGATTTGCACGCTGCTATTTTAGAAGAAGTTAGAAATGAATTTAATCATAATGTGGCGCAGCAGGTTTATTTAAGTCCAGAGCTTTGGGGAATGGTGGTTTCTGCAAAAGAAGATTTGGTTACAAAAGTGAATGCCACTTTTGAAGAAATTGACTCTGATGCTTCTTCTGTTGATTATGCTAAAAGATTACTAGAATTAACCATTGCAACCGATATTAGCTCAATTGAATTAGCACTTACCTCTTTAAAAGAGGAATTAAGCAAGTACTATTAACATGAGTTCGATGCAAGAAAGTGCCAGTCAATGCCTGCCTGTTCGGCAGACAGGCGAAAAAACGTACTTGAAGTTTCAAATGAATAAAAGTTTCCAATGTTTTTGTGGCATTCTGTTATAAAAGGAATCGTTCTTAGATTGAACTTAGGTTATTAAATATTTGTAAAGCCTATAACCCTTATATTTACACTATATGGTACAGTTAAAAATAAAGGAGAATAGGTTTTTTGATAAGGCAAAATCGCGTGCCTCAAATATTTTGGGAAACCGTGAAAAATTAGAAGAAGTTTTAAATGCATCTAAAACAAGGCTGGGAGAAATAAATCTTGATAACTCGAAACTTAGTAAGCTTGGTCATAATTTGCGTGTTTTTTTAAGAATGATTCAAGCCTTTGCTAACGGTACGTATAGGGAGGCTCCTTGGAAATCGATGGTGGCAATTGTTGCTGGTGTTATCTATTTTTTAATGCCAATAGATCTTATTCCAGATTTTATACCCATAACAGGGTTTATTGATGACTTTACAGTTATTATGCTTATAACTAATGCCTTTCAGCAAGATATTGAGCAATTCGAAGTTTGGTCAGGTAGTAAGAAATGAAAATAGCCTTAATTGCTGGCGCCACAGGTTTAGTGGGAGGTAAGCTCCTCAATTTACTTTTGTCTTCTACACAATTTGATAAAGTAATTTCAATTGGTAGAAGAGAGGTGCCTCTAAAAAATGCTAAGTTAGAAAATTGCATCGTTGATTTTGAAGAGCTCGATACCTTAAATATTAAAGTGGATGTAGTTTTTTGTTGTTTAGGAACAACCATTAAAAAGGCAGGTTCGCAAGATGCATTTAGAAAAGTTGACTTAGAGTTTCCCAAAAACATTGCTTCCTATGCTTCTAAAATTGGTGCAACTTCATTCCATTTAATAAGTTCAATAGGAGCTAATTCAACATCTTCTGTATTTTATAATAAAGTTAAAGGCGAAGTTGAAAATGCAATTAGTAGCTTTCTTTTTAAGCAAACACATATTTACAGACCCTCTATGTTGCTTGGTAAGCGAAATGAAACACGCTTTCTGGAAAGTGTGGGTATATTCATTTTTAAATTGCTTCAATTTCTATTTGTGGGATCACTCAAAAATTATAAAGCAATTGAAGCACAAAAAGTTGCAGAATTTATGTTTCAATGCTCACTTTTAGATACTGAAGGTGTGTTTATACACTCTTCGGGAGAAATGCAATAAACTACCCCGAGGCAGAGTCATCGGAGTATTAAACTAAATGGGCTTTCGCCCTGCGAATAAAAATAGTATGAAGATAGTAATACAAAGAGTTTTAGAATCTAGTGTTAAAGTTGCTGATGTTGAAGTTGGTGCTATTTCAAAAGGCATGTTAATCTTGGTGGGTATTGAAACTGAGGATACAGAAGCAGATATTGAATGGCTAGTTTCAAAAATTGCTAACCTTCGAATTTTTGATGATGAAAATGGAGTGATGAACTTGAACGTTAACCAAGTTAATGGTAGCATTTTGGCAATTAGTCAATTTACATTGCAAGCAAGTACAAAAAAAGGGAATAGGCCTTCATATATAAAAGCGGCAAGGCCAGATATTGCCATACCGTTGTACGAGAAATTTTTAGCTAAGCTAAAGAGCCTGCTAGATGGCACATTGGCCACAGGTGAGTTTGGTGCAGATATGAAAGTATCATTGGTTAATGATGGGCCAGTAACTATAATAATAGATTCAAAAAACAGAGTATGACCATAGAAGAAGCACAAAAACAAGTGGATGATTGGATAAATTCTTATGGAGTAAGATATTTTAATGAATTAACCAACATGACTATTTTAACTGAAGAGGTGGGTGAATTGGCACGCATTATGTCTCGCACGTATGGCGAGCAATCGTTTAAAGAATCGGATAAAAAACATAGTTTGCCCGATGAAATGGCCGATATATTATGGGTGTTAATTTGCCTTGCAAATCAAACAGGTGTTAACCTAACAGAGGCTTTTAAAAAAAACATGGAGAAAAAGACGCTTCGAGATAAAGATCGGCATAAGTCAAACCCAAAACTGAAATAAATATTTTAGCTAGACCCTGAAATCAATTCAGGGTGACTTAGCCAATTAATATGTCATACTGAACTTGTTTCAGTATCTCTGGTTCAATCTTCTTACTATTTTCCCTATCTTTGCACTCCATTCAAAAAGGATGGCTCCTTTTAGGAGATGTTTAATTAAAAGTGGCCCATAGCTTGTAGGGTTAATTAGTTGATTACAAGCATTATATAATATGAGTGAAACTCAAAAAAAAGCAGAGGATGCAAAAGCAGAACCTGCAAAAACCGAAGAAGTAGTTGCAAAAGTTGAAGCTACAGAAGAGACTAAAGTAGAAGAAGTAGTAGAAGATGTTAAAGAAGAAGCTGCAAAGCCGAAAAAAACTGAAGCTGCCGAAAAAACTGAAGCTCTTGAAGCTATAGTTGAAAAGGTTGTTGAAGAAGTAAAAGAAGAAGCTCCTAAGGCTGAAAAAACTGCTAAAGTTGCTGAGGCTAAAAAAGAAGAAATCGTAGTTGAAGAATTCGATTGGGATGCAGTTTCTACAAAAGGATTTGGTGATGGTTATACCTCTAAAGAAAAAGAGGATATGGCCAAAATGTACGAAGAAACCCTTGGTACAGTAACCGAACGTGAAGTTGTTAAAGCAACCGTAGTTAGTGTTAGCAATAGAGATGTAATCTTAAATATTGGATTCAAATCTGATGGATTAGTTTCTGCTTCTGAATTTAGAGATACTCCTGATCTTAAAATCGGAGATGTTGTTGAAGTTTATGTTGATGAACAAGAAGATACCAAAGGACAATTAGTTCTATCTCGTAGAAAAGCTAAAATTGTTAAAGCGTGGGAAAATATCGCATCTTCTCACGATGACGACACGGTTATAGAAGGATTTGTTAAACGTAGAACTAAAGGTGGTCTTATTGTAGATATCTTCGGTGTTGAAGCGTTTTTACCAGGTTCTCAAATTGATGTTAAACCAATTCGTGACTTCGATATTTTTGTTGGTAAGTCAATGGAGGTTAAGGTTGTAAAAATCAATTATACAAATGATAACGTAGTAGTTTCTCACAAAATATTGATCGAGAAAGATCTTGAAAAACAACGTGTAGAAATACTTAATAACCTTGAAAAAGGACAAGTATTAGAAGGAGTAATTAAAAACATGACTAATTTCGGTGTATTTATCGATCTTGGTGGTGTTGATGGTTTACTTCACATTACTGATATTTCTTGGGGTAGAATTAATCACCCAGAAGAAGTTCTTAAATTAGATGAAACTGTAAAAATTGTTGTTCTTGAATTTGACGAGGATAAAAAACGTATCTCTTTAGGTATGAAACAACTTACACCTCATCCTTGGGATTCACTTGATGCTAAGCTTGAAGTAGGAGCTAAAATAAAAGGTAAGATTGTTAATGTAGCTGATTATGGTGCATTCTTAGAAATACAATCAGGAGTTGAAGGATTAATTCACGTTTCTGAAATGTCTTGGTCGCAACACTTACGTAACCCATCAGACTTTATGAAAGTTGGCGATACTCTGGAAGCAGTTGTGCTTACATTAGATCGTGACGATCGTAAAATGTCTCTTGGTATTAAGCAATTATCTGAAGATCCTTGGTTAAAAACTGATGTTGTTACTAAATATGCTATTGGTGAAACACATACAGGTATTGTTAGAAACTTAACTAACTTCGGTTTATTTATAGAGCTTGAAGAAGGTATCGATGGTTTAGTACACGTATCAGATCTTTCTTGGACTAAGAAAATCAAACACCCATCTGAGTTTATTGCAGTTGGTGGTGAGTTAGAAGTTCAAGTACTTGAATTAGATGTTGATAATAGAAAACTAGCCTTAGGACATAAGCAGTTAGAAGAAAATCCTTGGGATACTTTTGAAACTGTATTCGAAATTGGAACTACTCATAAATGTACTATCAACAACAAAACTGATAAAGGTTCTGTTCTTGAATTACCTTATGGTATCGAAGGTTTTGCATTGACTAAGAGCTTGGTTAAAGAAGATGGTTCTAAACCAAGTGTTGGTGATACATTAGACTTTAAAGTATTAGATTTCTCTAAAGGAGAAAAGCGAATTTTATTATCGCACACAGCTACTTATAAAGAAGATGAGAAACCAGTTGCTAAGAAAAAACCAGCAGGCGGTGGTAAGAAAAAACCACAATCTGCTAGTAACCAAGAAGCTACTTCTAGCTTAGGAGATTTATCTGCACTTTCTGCATTGAAAGAGCAAATGGAAAAACCTGCAGCTAAGCCAGTGGCAAAAAAAGCTCCTGCTAAGAAAAAAGAAGAAGCGCCAAAGGTTGAAGAAGTAAAAGCTGAAGAGGCTCCTAAAGAAGAGGAAGCTCCTAAAGCAAAAGCTAAGAAAGCTCCAGCTAAAAAGAAAGCGAAAGCAGAAGAGGCTCCAAAGGCCGATGAAGCTGAAGGAGAAAGCAAAGAATAATTCTAATGCCGCTCCGATATTAATTGGGGCGGTATTGCTTTATAAACTGAATAATATTTTACTTTTGTAGTATATTAATTGGCGTTGTGGCCGAGTGGCTAGTCCCGACAGTTGTCGGGAAAAACCTTGTACAGCGTCAATAAGCGATAAAAAAAGTTTACTATTGCTTCGAGTGTTGGTAATAAGAATTAAGGCGTTGTGGCCGAGTGGCTAGGCAGAGGTCTGCAAAACCTTGTACAGCGGTTCGAATCCGCTCAACGCCTCAATAAAAGCCTTCCGAATTTCGGAGGGCTTTTTTGTGTCTATAATTCTGATGAAACTTGTTTCACAAAGAATTTTTGATACAAAAAAAGCAATGATTTGAAAAATAATTGGGCTTGAAATGTTGGCTCACCCAAAACCGGATCAGCGAAGCTAATCCGCTCAAAGCTGGCGCGAGCTTATAGCTCGTGCCAAACACGCTTATTTTAATACATAAACCAGTATTTTCACCTCTACAGAGTCACTCAAAGAGGACTCTGACGTAAACAAGAAGATTAGAAGGAAAGTAAGAAATAAAGAATAAAGCAAGTAAACAATAGCTGCTGAGTTCCTTTCAGGTAACTCTCATCCTTGGTTCGTGTCCTCACGAAACAATTAAAGGGTTTAAGAAATGAATTTTAATGTATTAAAAATAAATGTGTTTCGTGAGGACACGAAACACGGGTTAGTGTTTTCATCAAAGAGCCAGATTGTTGGTTAAAAGGTTAACAACAGAAGAGCATTAACATCTACTGTTGTTTTTTTATTTACACTCCCTTACCTCTACCAAAAATCTTTTCTATCTTTGCAATCAATACACTATGCAAAAGCGATTAATCTTAAACCCCGACCTGCTTTCGATCACCATAAATCGCCTTTGCCATCAATTAATAGAAAACCATAGCTCTTTTGAAAACACTGTTTTAGTTGGCTTGCAGCCAAGAGGAGCATTTTTGCTAGATTTAATCTCGGTACAATTAAATGAGCTTACGGGCGTAAATGTTACGCATGGTTATTTAGATTCTACATTTTATCGCGATGATTTTAGAAGACGAGATGTTACATCTAAGGCGCACGCAACAAAAATGGATTTTGTAGTGGAAGATAAAGAGGTGATTTTAATTGATGATGTACTTTTTACAGGCAGATCGGTACGTGCAGCAATGGATGCTTTATTAGCATTTGGCAGGCCTGCTAAAGTAGAGTTGCTTGTCTTAATCGACCGTAAGTATTCAAGAGATATTCCGTTGGCTCCTAATTATGTGGGCAAAGAAGTAAATACGCTTGCCCACCAAAAAGTATTGGTTCAGCTTGAGCCTGATAAACAAAATAAAGTCTGGTTAATAAACGAAGAAAATGACGCAGCTTAGTCAGAAACACCTACTTGGTATTAAGGATTTAACCGAAAAGGATATTCAATTAATTTTTGACACTGCCGATACATTTAAAGAAGTTATTAATCGCC
>CAZQWZ010000094.1:0-9694 GCA_964596935.1 uncultured Roseivirgaceae bacterium | reverse complement strand
GAAGGCAACCCTTCTATTTTATCTGAAATTGCAAGTGCCGTAGCAGATGCAAACCCTGAATTAACTGGTATTTCTAAACCTCTTTAATTATATACTAGTGTTAAGTTAAGTGTGCTGTGTCGTATAAGTGGAAGTTATTTTTGTTTTAGACGATTTAAAAAATATGCCCCTAGCTATAGCTAAGGAAGTGTTTTTTAAAGATGTATAAAGCAAAAAGAACGAGACTTGGTTTGGCTAAAGCATGCTTAACTTAACACTGGCTAAACCAAGTAAATATAAATAGCCACAAAACACAAATTAAATTCGTGCTCGTGGCTATTAAATTTTATTCGCCTACAAATACTATAAATTCATTAACGATTCTCTTCTTCTCATTTTACCAGCGGGTATTCCAAACATCATTTTAAATCTTCTACAGAAATAAGCAGTGTCTTTATATCCAACTTCTTTACCAATTGCCCTAATGCTATGTTTGGTAGTTCTAAGTAAATTAACCGCCTCTTCCATACGTTGGTACTCAATGTAATCTTGAGGATTAATACCTGTAAGCATTTTAAAATATTGCCCTACATAATCTTCTGATACATTGGCTACCTCTGCCAATACTTTATTAGATAAATCACCATTGATATTTTCTTTAATAAAATTAAAAATATCAATCAATCGAGGATCTTTAAAATAAGTACTATTAGTTGCTAATTGCTCTACAAATAATCTAAACTTGATTATATAGCGTATTATTTCTACAACTAATTGCTCAGTTTTTAACTTCACAATTCTACTGCTCCCTGCTTCTTCCGAAGTAGTTTCATGATACAATTGCTTTATCGTAAAATTAATATCATCACTTTTTATAATAAAAGGCTCAATATCTAATGAAGTAAAAAAGTTAACCGAATTAAATACTTTGGCCTCAAATGTTACAACAATCATTGAATCAGTAACAGATGGATCTGCCGTTGTGCCTTGTGTATGCGACTGTAGATAAAGCTCCTTTTTAGCAACAAATTCCTCCGCTGTAAGAGCAGCCTTCGCATTGCTACCATACGTTAACTTTGTTCTTTTGCCGCCAGGAATAAATATAACTTCTCCTTCTTCCGCTTCTACTATTCCTGAGGAGTCTTCAAAACTCATTTTCCCAGTTTTTATAAAAATAGCTGTATTTTCAACATCGTAAAAATTAGAAATGGTAACGGGTTGCTTAACGTTTATGCTTTTAGCTTTAATGTACCTAACTCCTAACGACTCAATAATCTTGTTATAATCTTCCATTTAATTTAATATTTAAACCTTAAGAAATTATTGTGCAATAAAATCTTAGACAAATCTAATACTCAATTATTAGAAATTGAAATTTTTCAAGGTCTATTTTTGTACTATTATAAGAACTGTGATTTTGTTATCTCAATAACTCTCTTGCAATAACAATGTTTTGAATTTCAGAGGTGCCCTCATAAATCTGCGTAATTTTAGCATCTCGCATAAAGCGTTCTACATGGTACTCTTTTACATATCCATAACCACCATGTATTTGAATAGCCTCAATAGACGCATCCATTGCGGTTTTAGAAGCAAATAATTTGGCCATCGCACTTTCCTTAGTATAATCTTTACCTTGATCCTTTAGATATGCTGCTTGCAAACAAAGTAACCTTGCGGCCTCAATATTTGTTGCCATTTCTGAAAGTTTAAATTGAATAGCCTGATGTTTCGCAATTTCAACTCCAAATGCTTTACGCTCTTTTGAATAATTTATAGAAAGCTCTAACGAACCCGAAGCAATACCTAAAGCTTGAGATGCAATGCCAATACGGCCTCCCCCTAACACTTTCATTGCGAATTTAAATCCGAAACCGTCTTCACCAATTCTATTTTCTTTAGGCACTTTAACATCGGTAAACATTAACGAATGCGTATCAGAGCCTCTTATGCCTAACTTATTCTCTTTCTTTCCAACCACAAATCCATCCTGCCCTTTTTCTACGATAAAGGCATTAATTCCTTTATGCCCTTTTTCGGGATGAGTTTGTGCTATTACAATGTAATACGATGCCGTGTTTCCATTGGTAATCCAGTTTTTTGTGCCATTTAATAAGTAGTAATCGCCCTTATCTTCGGCTGTGGTTTTTTGCGAAGTAGCATCAGAGCCTGCTTCAGGTTCGCTTAAGCAAAAGGCGCCAATTTTTTGGCCCTTAGCCAATGGAATCAAATATTTCTGCTTTTGCTCTTCTGATCCAAATGTTTCTAATCCCCAACAAACCAATGAATTATTTACCGACATTACTACTGAACAAGAAGCATCAACCTTAGAGATTTCTTCCATGGCAAGCACGTATGAAACTGTATCCATACCGCCACCACCATATTTAGGATCAACCATCATTCCTAAAAATCCTAGCTCTCCCAATTTCTTGATTTGCTCAGTAGGAAACTCAGCCTTTTCATCTCTATCTATTACACCAGGCAAAAGCTCATTTTGCGCAAAATCTCTTGCCGCATCTCTTACGGCTAATTGTTCTTCAGTAAAATCAAAATTCATAATGCTCTTGTTTAACTAATAAAAGAAGCGCCTAATCTCTTCCTCCTAAAAATATCATTACATAATATAAAAGCGTTGTTAATGCTCCTAAAGCTACCACTACATACGTCATAGCAGCCCATTTAAGTGCATCTTTACTCATCTCATATTCTTGAGAAGTTACAATGTTATTATCATCAATCCATTGTAAAGCTCGTTTGCTTGCATCAAACTCAACAGGCAATGTAACCAATGCAAATAAGGTAAAAACCAAGTTAACGGCTATAACAACTAAAAGTATTAGCTCCATAGAAAACATGCTTGATAAAAACATGCCTCCAAATAACATAGCCATAAATAAGAAGTTCATAATTTTTGCACTTACATTTTGCAAAGGAACCAATGTGGTTCTTAGCGTGAGCATACCATAAGCGGTTGCATGTTGAACAGCATGGCCACATTCGTGAGCGGCTATGGCTGCAGAAGCAGCAGACCTTCCATTATAAACTTCTTCGCTAAGATTAACCGTTTTATTGGATGGATTATAATGATCTGTAAGACTACCTCCAACATGGACTACGGCTACATCATAAATACGATTATCCTTCAACATCTTTTCAGCAATGTCTTTACCCGACATTCCAGATCGTAAAGGAATTTGCGAATACTTCTTAAATTTTCTTTTTAACGTTTTGCTAACTGCAAAACTTGCAATGGCAAAAACAATAAATATTATTATTA
Organism: uncultured Roseivirgaceae bacterium; assembly: GCA_964596935.1. Lineage (GTDB taxonomy): Bacteria > Bacteroidota > Bacteroidia > Cytophagales > Cyclobacteriaceae > JAKISE01. The sequence continues at coordinate 6,435 of CAZQWZ010000094.1, read as the reverse complement.
ACATCTTGTAAATGTAAAGTATAAAATCAATTTTTTCTCTTTTTTAACCTGAAGCTGATGATAAAACTTAGCCCACCAAAAAACAACACAGACAAAGTTTGGGATGAATGTAAAAGAGTTGCAAAAAACAACCCATCATCACTAGATATCCCATACAACACTAAAATGGAGCTAACAAACAAATGATACGTTCCAAATCCTCCTTGAACCGGTGCTGACATTGCCAAACCACCCATTATTAATATTGAAAGGCCTGCCATTAACTCCAATTCAGATGTACTTGGTATAGCAAAAACTACAACATAGGCCATGGAGAAATAAAACACCCATATTAATAGGGTTGATATCCAAAAGCCAGGCTTATTCTCTAGTTTAAGCACACTCGTAAATCCATCCGCTAATTCAACAGCAAAAGATCGTAGTTTAAAGTAGATGGGCAATCTTTTAATTCTTGCACGAAGCCACCATAAAACCAATAGAATAATTACAACAACCACACCAAAGCCAGCAATTAATTGCAAAGCAACATTACTCATGTGTATTGATTCAGATTTATCTTGAATAAAATCATTCATAAATCCACTTAATCTATCAAACTGTAGTATTAGACCCAAAGAAATCACTACCATAAGGCCCATCAAATCCACAACTCGCTCGGCAACCACACTCCCCAAAGATACTGACATGTTGACACCATCATTCTTTTTCATAATGCTACATCTTGTTATTTCACCAGCTCTTGGAGCCAATAAGTTTACAAAGTAGCCAATCATAACTGCTAAAAATGTGCGGAATGTAGTAAGGTGTTTATAGCCAAGTGGATTTAACAGCAAATTCCATCGATAAGCACGAATAACATGGCTAATAATTGACAAAAAAATGGATAGAAAAACCCAAGAATAATTAACTTGACCTAGCCTACTCAGCAAAAAATCTAGTTCCCAATCGTGAAAAACATACCACAATAAACCCCCAGCAATTGAAAGGCCTATAATGTATTTTAAAAAAGTTAATATTTTACTTCCCAAGCCTAAGAAATAAGTTCGTTATTATCGTCAGGAAACACAAGTGTAGGAACGTGAGACTTCCCTTCTGACTTTTCGATTAAACAATAAGATATAAGTATTACCGTATCTCCCACCTGGGCAAGCCTAGCAGCAGGCCCGTTTAAGCAAACTTCACCTGTACCTCTATCCCCTGTAATAACATATGTTTCAAGGCGTTCTCCGTTATTAATGTTTACCACCTGCACCTTTTCATTTTCAACAATGTCTGCTGCATCCATCAAATCTTCATCTACCGTAATACTGCCCACATAATGTAGTTCGGCTTGAGTTATTTTAACTCGGTGAATTTTAGATTTCATTACTTGTATTAACATCTCTTATATCTCTATTATAATGTTATCAATAAGTCTAACTTTAGCCACAATTGCAGCAACGCACAAAGCTAGCCGATCTCCTTCATTTACTGCTGAAATATTTTGAAGAGTTTCAAAGTCAACAATCTCAAAATATTCTAAGTCTATAAAACTTTCATCGGAAAATAACTTTGCTGTTTCCTTTTTAACAATTTGTAAAGAAGCTCCTTTTTTTAAATTTTGGGCAGCTTTTAAAAGAGTTGCATAGATAAACCCTGCCTCCTTAACCTGCTGTTTATCTAAACGCTTATTTCTAGATGACATCGCTAACCCATTATTTTTGCGAATAATAGGAGCCATATGCAAGGTTATAGGCAGTTCAAAATCATTTACAAGTGATGAAATCACCTTAAATTGTTGTAAATCTTTTTGTCCAAAGTAAGCACCATTAGGCTCAACTAAACCAAAGAGCTTCATCACAATTAGGCCTACACCATTAAAATGGTCGGGCCTATATTTACCCTCCATTATAGTTTCTAAATGCCCAAAATTTAAGCTTAGGGTTGGTGTTAGTTTGTAAATTTCATCTTTACTAGGAATAAAAACGATATCACTGCCAGCTTCGACAAGCATAGTAATATCTTTCTTTTCTGTTCGAGGGTATTTCGCTAAATCTGTTTTACTATTAAACTGGGTTGGGTTTACAAAAATGGTTACAACGGTTACATCATATTGCATTTTCGACATTTGAACTAATGATAAATGCCCATTGTGTAAAGCACCCATAGTAGGCACTAATCCTATGCTTGTGTTAAAATGCTTTAACTCTGCAATTACACTTTTTAGCTCATTTTTAGACCTAACTATTTGAGACATTACCGCTTAATTAACAATATTGAGTTGCAAAAATACGTTTTTCGTTCAACTTTGTATTGATAACACTTTAAAAAAGACGTATCTTTGTGCTCCCAATTATGGCCATATAAAAAATCAACATTTATGTCGAAACTTCGAATACTTTACGTAGCAAGTGAGATTGATCCATTTCTTCAAACATCAGAGGTTGCAGAATTTGTAAGAAAACTGCCACAAGCGATGCAAGAAAAAGGAATGGAGATCAGAATATTAGTGCCAAGGTTTGGATTAATTAATGAAAGAAAGAATAGATTACATGAAGTTGTAAGACTCTCAGGAATAAATATTTCGGTAGGTGAAGAAGAAAAACCCCTTGTTATAAAGGTTGCTTCTATACCAAGCGCAAAACTTCAAGTATATTTTATAGATAATGAAGACTATTTTAAAAGAAAGTTCGTTTTTAACGATAAGGAAGGTAAGTTCTATGATGATAATGACGAACGTATTGTTTTCTTCTGTAAAGGTGCTCTTGAAACTGTAAAAAAACTTGGCTGGGCTCCAGACATTGTACATTGCAATGATTGGATGGCAAGCCTTATACCTTTATACATAAAAACAACCTATAAAAACGATCCTATCTTTCAAAACTCTAAAACTGTATTTACAGTTTATGACAATAAGTTTAACCATAAATTTAATGGCGACTTATTTAATAAAGTTAAAATGATTGATATTGATGACGACATGCTTAAAAATCTTAAAACCGCAGACTACTCTGGGTTTATGAAGCTAGGCATGGAATATTCTGATGCAGTAATTAAATCAAGAGATGACCTTAATGAGGAACTTACAAAATTGTTTGATGACTGCGAAGAAAAAAAGAAAGTCAACACTATTGAAAAAGACGAAAATTTCACCGAATCTTACTTCGAATTATACAATGAACTTATTGGTTAAGAAACTGAAGATGCCAGCAGTTATACTTCTGGCATCTTTATTTTTTGTTTCGTGCGAAGACCCGGGCAAAATTGGATTAGATGTAAATCCTAAAAACGGAGCCATTCTTACAAAATACAAAGAGTTTGTTCTCCCCAGCACGCAAGTGCAGTTTGATCCAAGATCAACACTCAATTCATTTTCGTTTCAAGCAGGAGAATATACCGATCCTGATTTTGGAACGATAAAGTCTAAATCATATACATGGTTGGGGGTGCAAACAACAACACCTACTCTTAGTGAAACAGCAGAATATGTAAACACTACATTGTCTATTCAATTTTCATCAATTTATGGCTCTGAAGGAGAAAATGGCAAGTTTGGTTCTTTTGAAGTATATCAATTAGCCGACCCAATAATTGATGGCAACGATTACACCAGAGTAGATGAATTAGGGCTAGGATCGTTACTAGGAAACATTGAAATTCTTATTCAAGAAAATGATACCTTGCAAACAGATTCGTTATTCAGTTTTACATTGAGTGATGCATTTGGTCAAGCTATTTTTGATAGACTTGAAGCCAATGATCCCATATTTGAAAATGACACTTTATTTAATGCATTCTTTAAAGGAATAGCGATTATACCTTCTGGTGGAAACAATAAAATTTTGCAGTTTAACCCAACTACTTTTAGTGTTAAGCTAAATTATACAGAAGTAAACTCTGCGAGTGAAATTGTTGAAAGAACATACTCGTTTACACTTGGCGATATGAGATTTTTTAATTTAACTTCAGATTTGGGTGGCACCCCATTATCTAATATGCTTCCTGATAACCAAGAAAGAGACCCAAGTGATGATTTTAGGTACGTACAAGCAGGTACAATGATTGCTTTAAAAGTAAGCCTTGATCCATTGTTTATGTTTTTGGATACCATAGAAAATATTATAGTTCAAAAAGCATTTTTAACGATTGGGGATATCCCAAGTAATAGACCAGGTTCTAGCATACCATTTAGTTTAAATGGTTTTTTTACAGATGAAAGCAACACCTGGCCTGCATTAGCCGAAGTAAGTACAGATACAACAAGTGTATTTGTAATCTTACAAAATGAATTTATTTCATCCACATTTCCTGTATTCCCTGGATACTATGATGTTCCTCAAGAAATCTTTCTTTACCAACTTGATTCGGCTTCCTTTAATAAAGCCACTATGTCTAATTATATTCAAAACCTTCACAACGGAGGATATGATACTAGTGAAACTCCATTAGAACAAAATGGAGAGCTTATCTTATTTACACCAACAAGCAGTTCCCAACCTGAGTCTTCTCCAAGCCATGCGGTTACTAATTTTTTTAAGACTCATAAAGATAGTATCAGACTAAAAATTTATTACTCAATACCAAACCTTTAAATACGATGTGTGGAATAGTTGCCTATATTGGCAAACAACAAGCAGCCCCAATAATTATTAAGGGCTTAAAAAGATTGGAATACCGTGGCTATGATAGCGCAGGTATTAGCATTCTAAACGGTGGCCTACATGTTTACAAAAAAATGGGCAAAGTTTCCGAACTAGAAAATTTAGTTAAAGACAAGTCGCTTGAAAGCACTATTGGAATTGGCCATACTCGTTGGGCAACTCATGGCGAACCCAATGACGCAAATGCACACCCACATAAATCTATGTCAGGTAATCTTTCAATTATTCACAACGGAATTATTGAGAATTATTCTTCAATAAAACAAGAATTAGAAACCAAGGGCTATACGTTTAAAAGTGAAACTGATACTGAGGTTTTAATCAACTTTATTGAAAACATAAAAAAGGAACGTGATTGTTCATTGGCTAGAGCGGTTAGAATAGCACTAAATTCAGTGGTTGGTGCGTATGCTATTGTTGTAATGAGTAAAGACAACGATAACCAATTAATTGCAGCTCGAAAAGGAAGCCCGCTTGTTATTGGGGTTGGTAAAGGCGAATTTTTCTTTGCTTCAGATGCTACCCCAATTATAGAATACACAAACGAAGTAGTTTATTTAAATGATTATGAAGTTGCCATTGTTGAAAATGGAAAACTTAGCATTACTGATTTAAAAGACGTTGAAAAAACACCTTATATTCAAACTATTGAATTAGAGCTTGAAGCAATTGAGAAAGGTGGTTATGAGCATTTTATGCTGAAAGAAATCTTTGAGCAACCAAAATCTATAAAAGATTGCATGCGCGGAAGATTAAATGCAGCAGAAAATAGATTAACAATTGGCGGCATAAGAGAGTATGCTAATAAATTAACTAATTCTGATAGAATTATTATTAACGCTTGCGGCACATCGTGGCATGCTGGTTTGGTATCAGAGTATTTTATTGAGGAGTTTTGTCGTATTCCTGTTGAAGTAGAATATGCTTCTGAGTTTCGATATCGAAACCCAATTATTAATGAAGGCGATACCGTATTTGCCATTTCTCAATCAGGAGAAACGGCTGATACGCTTGCAGCTATTGAGTTAGCAAAGTCTAAAGGCGCTATCATTTTTGGACTTTGTAATGTTGTGGGGTCATCTATATCAAGGGCTTCTCATGAAGGAGCCTATACGCATGCTGGCCCTGAAATAGGTGTGGCTAGCACAAAAGCTTTTACAGCGCAGCTTACCGTTATGTTTATGATTGCACTTAAAATGGCCTATAAAAAAGGAACCATTGCTGATAGTGTTTTTAGAGATATGCTTTATGAGCTGGAAGCCATTCCGAAAAAAGTAGAAAAAGTATTATTGCTCAACGATCAAATTGAAAAAATTGCAGCTGTATTTAAAGACGCAACCAATTTCTTGTATTTAGGCAGAGGTTATAATTTCCCTGTGGCTCTTGAAGGAGCTTTAAAGTTAAAAGAGATATCGTACATTCATGCAGAAGGTTACCCTGCTGCTGAAATGAAACACGGGCCGATAGCCTTGATTGATGAAGAAATGCCCGTAGTTTTTATCGCGACTAAAGACAGTGGCTATGAAAAAATTGTGAGTAACATTCAAGAAGTAAAAGCAAGAAAAGGAAAAGTTATCGCTGTTGTTACCGAAGGTGATGTTGAAGTAAAGAAAATTGCAGATTACACCATTGAAGTACCCGATACTTTAGAGCCATTAATGCCACTTATCTCTGTTATTCCATTACAACTGTTATCTTACCATATAGCCATTATGAGAGGTTGCAACGTAGATCAACCACGAAATTTAGCAAAATCGGTAACAGTTGAGTAATGACAATTAATAATTTCATCGGC
>CAZQWZ010000093.1:0-9713 GCA_964596935.1 uncultured Roseivirgaceae bacterium | reverse complement strand
AAAAACTTGCAAAAAATGACAAATGATAACTTTAGAAAATCGGCACACGAGTTTGTAGATTGGATGGCCGATTACATGGAAAATGTAGAACAGTATCCAGTAAAATCACAAGTAAAGCCAGGCGATATAAAATCTCAGCTGCCTGATTCTCCTCCCAGTGAGGGCGAATCTATGGATGACATATTTTGTGATTTTAAAAAAATCATTCTTCCGGGAATCACTCATTGGCAACACCCTTCTTTTCATGCGTACTTCCAGGGTAACAGTAGCAAACCCTCGGTATTGGCAGAAATGCTTACTTCTACTTTGGGTGTGCAGGCTATGATTTGGAATACCTCCCCATCAGCAGCAGAATTGGAAGAGCAAATAATGGAGTGGTTTAAAGAGATGATGGGCTTTCCTAAAGAGTGGGCCGGCAGTATTCAAAATGGTGCATCCGACTCAACACTAAATGCCATTTTAACTGCACGAGAAGAAATTAGCGGGTTTACAACCAATAACTCTGGCATTTCAAGTAATATTTTACGAGTATATTGTTCAGAACAAGCACATTCATCCGTAGATAAAGCCATGGCCATTGCAGGGTTAGGAAAAGACAATTTGATAAAGATTCCGGTTGACGAATCATTTGCCCTTGATGTTAACAAGCTTGAAAAAGCCATCATAGAAGATATGGAAGATGGCCTAATTCCATTAATGGTAATAGCAGCAATTGGCACCACCGGAACAACTGCCATTGACCCCTTAGATAAAATATCTCGAATAACTCAAAAGTTTGATTTGTGGCTTCACGTTGATGCCGCTTTGGCTGGCACAGCCTTAATATTACCCGAAATGCGTTGGATGGCAAAAGGGGTTGAACACGTTGATTCATTGGTTTTTAACCCTCACAAATGGATGTTTACCAATTTTGATGCCTCGGTATATTTTGTGAAAGATAAGAATGCATTGATAAACACGTTTTCGGAAAATCCGGAGTACTTAAAAACAAAAGAGGACCAAGAAGTTACTAATTATAGAGACTGGGGCGTACCTTTAGGTAGAAGGTTTAGAGCATTAAAGCTCTGGTTTGTAATTAGAAGTTATGGTGTTAAAGGACTGCAAGAAAAAATTAGGTTTCACTTAAATTTAAGTGCCGAATTTAAAAATTGGATAGAAGAATCGGCACAATTTGTATTGATGGCTCCCGTTTATTTAAATACTATTTGTTTTAGATTTAATGATTCTAATCTAACAACTGATGAACTAAACTTGATTAATGAACGGTTATTAGATAGTATTAATTCGAGTGGTAAAGTATATTTAACACACACAAAGCTAAATGGTTGGTTTACCATTAGAATGGTTATTGGCCAAACAAATGTTAAAAAACAGCACACAGAAATGGCATTTGAACTTATACAAAAATCGTTGGCAACTATCTTAAATGCTTAAACACAATTACCTTATATTGCATATATGAATGTGAAGCATCTTTTCATATTGGTTAGTCTTTTTGTTGCTTTTGGTTTGAGCAATAATAACGCTATAGGTCGTTCTACAATTCAAGATCCTGAAATACTAATTTCGAGCGATAGTTTAACCGCCCTCAACAAATATGCTCTTTCGCTTATTTATACAAATCCTGATTCTGCTATTTATTATGCCAATCAAGCCTATCGTATTTCACTTCGTCAAAAAGATTCTTTACAAATAGCCAATTCTTTAACTTCCATTGCCTTGGTTAATTGGGCCGAAGCAAAGTATGATTTAGCATTAAAACTATATTTTAATGCATTGGCAAATTATGAAGAACTACAAGACTCAACGGGAATATTAAGGTGTTATAATAATATTGGAGAAGTATATAAAAAGCTAAAAAACTACTCTAATACGAAAAGGTACCTGTACAAAGCACAAAATATGTACAAGGTGTATTTTCCTACTAAAACACCAATTTTAAACTACTTAAACTTTGCAGAGCTGTTTTTAGAAGAAAAAAACTATGACTCGGCTGCATTCTATTTAAATAAAGCGAAATCAGCCCCTAGCAGTGAACTAAATGTGGTTTATTATGCAACCATTAATTATAATTATGCTATCCTAACTAAGGATACAGCTAATTACGAATTGGCAAATACGTTTATTGACCAAAGTATTCATTTTGCTAAAATGGCCAATCACAACCGTAAATTGGCAGAAGCTTATAATATAAAAGGTGAAATTTTTATTGATAAAAATAACCATAACCAAGCGCGGGGGTTCTTCGAGCTTGCACTAGACCTAGCAATTGAATTAAAACACGAACAGCTAGAATTAAGGATTCATAAAAACTTATATATTCTTGATTTTGAAAAAGGAAATACCATAAGTGCCATAACTCATATTTTGAGATATACCGAGTTAAAGGATAAAATTTACTCTATATCAATTTCTAGGCAATCGGCTGAATTTGAAACTGTTTACGAATTAGAAAGAATAGAAAAAGAAAACAGCATGTTACAGCTAAAACAAGCTGTAAATGATAGTATTATCAAGTACCAAATTGGATTTATAATATTCGCATTAATTGCTTTGGTAATAGCCGTTTATTTTGTGCTTGCCATTAATAAGCAACGCAAATATTTAAAAGATGCCTTAGTTCAACTTGAAGAAAAAAGTAAGGTTGTTGAAAAACAAAAAGTAAAGATTGAAAAGCAATCTCGAAATACAAGTGTACTAAACCAAGAGCTAACCTTACTTAATAAAAATCTAGAATCGAGGGCACATGAAATTGCACGTGAGATTGAAGTTAAAAATAAGAAAATGAATAAGTATGCATTTATGAATGCACACAAACTGCGTGCTCCAATTGCAAGTATTATGGGCTTAATAAACCTCTTTGGCAAAGACATAACGCCTGAAGATGAGACAACGATTATTAGCATGCTTAAAATATCTTCCGATAAACTCGATAATGTTGTGCACGAAATCAAAGAAGTTATTGAAGAATAAAGCCTATTCATTCTGAAAACACCTTGCTTCAAATATTTGTATTTATCATAACAAAATCGATTCCCTAGATTGTAGTTTGATTATTGGTGCTTAATTAAGAGAACCACTACATTTGCCAAAATTTTAATTCTTATTCCAATGCAACGAGACGAAGTCATATTTAACCTAATAGGTAAAGAAAAAGAGCGCCAACAAAAAGGGCTCGAACTAATTGCTTCTGAAAACTTTACATCGCCACAGGTGATGGAAGCAATGGGCAGCGTACTCACAAATAAATATGCAGAAGGGCTTCCTAAAAAAAGGTATTATGGAGGTTGCGAAGTGGTTGATGAAGTTGAGCAATTGGCTATTGATAGAGTAAAAGAATTATACGGTGCTTCTTGGGCCAATGTGCAACCGCACTCAGGTGCGCAAGCCAATGCTGCAGTAATGCTAGGTGTGCTCGAAGCAGGCGATAAAATATTAGGTTTCGATTTATCGCATGGTGGCCATTTAACACACGGTTCGCCTGTAAATTTTTCTGGTAAACTATACAGTACCTCCTTTTATGGAGTAGAAGAATCTACCGGTAGAATTGATTGGGATAAGCTAAGAGAAACTGCTCGCAAAGAAAAACCAAAATTGATAATCTGTGGAGCTTCGGCTTATAGCAGAGATTGGAATTATGAACATATCCGTGAAACTGCTGATGAAGTAGGTGCTTTGGTGCTTGCTGATATTTCGCACCCATCAGGGTTAATTGCCAGAGGCTTATTAAACGACCCATTAGAGCATTGCCACATAATAACTACCACTACGCATAAAACATTGCGTGGCCCTAGAGGAGGCTTGATTATGTTGGGTGAAAATTTTGATAACCCTTGGGGTAAAACCACGTTGAAAGGTGTTGTTAAAAAAATGTCAGCCATATTAGATAGTGCCGTTTTTCCTGGTACTCAGGGCGGACCTCTAGAACATGTAATTGCTGCTAAAGCCGTTGCTTTTGGCGAAGCACTAACCGATGAATACTTGGAATATGTAATTCAGGTTAAAAAGAACGCACATACATTGGCAGAAGCATTCAACCAAAAAGGATATGATTTAATATCTGGTGGTACAGATAATCATATGATGCTAATCGACCTTAGAAATAAAGAGGTTACAGGCAAACAAGTTGAAAATGCGTTAACAAAAGCAGACATTACCATTAATAAAAACATGGTACCCTTCGATACGCAATCTCCCTTTGTTACTTCTGGAATTAGGGTAGGAACTGCGGCAATTACCACACGAGGTTTACTCGAAAACGATATGCCTAAAATTGCTACTTTTATAGATAAGGCCATTTTAAATATTGATAATGATAGTGCTTTAGAAGAAGTGAAATTTGAGGTTAATCAATGGATGAAGAGTTTTCCGCTGTATGCCAATACTGAAATAGTTACATCGTAAAACTTACATAACCAATGGCGCTAGATCAGGTAGGGGTATATGAAGGAGAAGAGAAGGAAATGACCTTTCTCGACCATTTAGAGGAGCTTCGTTGGCATCTTATTAGAGCAGTTTCCTCCATTATTATACTAGCCATTGCGGTGTTTTTAGCCAAAGATTTTGTGTGGCATAGTATTATATTAGCACCATCAAGGTTAGATTTCTGGACCTATGAAATGATGTGCCGAGCAGGAGAATATTTGAATTCGCCAACGCTTTGCATTAATGATTTGCCCTTTATAATTCAAAATCGCAAAATGACTGGGCAGTTTACCATGCATATTACCTCTTCGGTGTTAATCGGTTTAATTGTGGCTTTCCCTTATGTATTTTGGGAGATATGGAGGTTTATTAAACCTGGTTTACGGATAGAAGAAAGAAACCATTCGAGAGGTGCCGTGTTTTTTGTGAGTATTCTTTTCACTATTGGTGTACTATTTGGATATTATATCATTTCGCCTTTATCAATAAATTTTCTGGCACATTATTCAGTGGATGGCTCTATCTTAAATGAGTTTGAGTTGTCCAATTATGTGTCAACTATTTCAATGATTGTACTTTCAAGTGCGGTATTATTTCAATTGCCAATGGTAGTGTATTTTATGTCTAAAGCGGGCATAGTTACACCCAGTGTGATGAAACATTATAGACGCCACGCAATCGTTTTTATCCTAATATTAGGTGCGTTATTAACACCTCCCGATCCAATTAGTCAAGTGCTTATTGCATTGCCTTTGTTTGGGCTTTATCAAATAAGTATCTTTATATCAGCAGGGGTTCTTCGTAATAAAAAGAAAGAAAACCTTGAGTACGAATAAATAATTTTATTATGAGCTTGAACGTAGCAATTGGTGGTGACCACGCTGGTTACGAATTGAAAAAGGTAATTGTAGAATTACTTAAAGAAAGAGGTTATAACGTAAAAGATTTTGGGCCGCACTCTGGCGATTCTGTTGATTACCCTGATTTTGTACATCCTGTTGCAACGGCAGTACATTCTGGGCAATACGATTTAGGCGTGGTAATTTGTGGCAGTGGCAATGGTGTTTGTATGACGGCCAACAAACACGAAGATATTAGAGCTGCACTTTGCTGGCAGCCTGAGTTAGCCTCTTTAGCTCGCCAGCATAACGATGCTAATGTACTTTGCATGCCTGCACGCTATATTTCTGAAGAAGATGGAGTTGCCATTGCTAAAGCATTTTTTGATGCAGAATTTGAAGGTGGAAGGCACCAGAAAAGGGTGAATAAAATTAATTTGTAGTGGTAAAACCACTTCCCTTTTGGGGGTTATTTCGTAGTAAAACGGAGAAATCTTAACCATACAGCAAGACTTTCTATTGGGTTAAGACTCCTACGGAGTGACTTCTTCATATAGTTATTTCTTAATGGAACGAAGATATAATCGTTCTACTTTATCCCTTGCCCAAGGAGTTCTTCGTAAAAATTTAAGGCTCGATTTAATGGATGGATCGTAATTAAAACAACGGATATTTATTCTACGGCCGAGCTCCTCCCAACCATATTTTTCTTCTAAAAATGCGAGAATATCTGCTAGTTTAACTCCGTGGAGAGGGTTGTTATCTTGCTCGTTATTGTTATCCTTATTCATTTTAAAGTAATATAGAGTAAATTTTATAACAGGTATTCTTTATCATTATTATCAATTTTGACATCCTTCGATTGCTGAACAAAAAGACTTGGTTCAAATGGGATATCCAATAAATTATTAGCTAGCTTTTTGTTACAAAGGGTTCCATTTCTATCACCCGAATAATCTTGATAAGATGAAAACTCCCACCCTCTCATGGAATTAACTAACCCTACAGAAATTGGATTTTGATGAATATAATGGAAACAAGTAAAAGCATAGTTTAGATTTTCTGAAAGATTTTTGGCTTTAGTTTTTGATTGAAAAAGCGAACCAGTTCGATTTTGTTTTTTGTTGATTGCTCTTGTGTAAGACCTCAATATTATAGCAATTGCAGCAACAATTTTTTTATTCAACTCATCTGGTGACTTTGAGTCACCTGATGAGTAAGTATGGCTGCTACTATATTTAAGCTCAGGAATATAAACTAAGATATGAAAATGGTTAGGCATCAAGCAATACGCTAGTATATCAACCAGTGGATATAGGTGTTTTCTTATTTTGGTTAAGAAATAGAGATAATTCTCTCGCTCAAAGAATATTGGCTGACTATTATTGCCACGGTTGTAAATATGGTAAAGGTTTCCTGACTCAAATTTCATAGATTTTCCTCTTCTTCAGAAGGTTCTTTATTATTCATGTTTATAATATTAATGAAAAAGAAGGCCATCTTCAACTCATCAGGTGACTTTGAGTCACCTGATGAGTCTCTAAATTATGAAAATAAATTGAACGTTATTAACGATAACACATAAGCCAAACCAGACATATACACCGTTTGAAGAATAGGCCACTTCCAACCTTTGGTTTCACGATAAGTGATGGCAAGTGTACTCATACACTGCATGGCAAATACGTAAAACACCATTAACGATAAACCTACTGGAAGTGTAAAATAGGGTTCTCCTGTTTCTGGATTAATCTCAGATCTCATTCGTTCCTTAATAGTATTAACGTCTCCATCGGCCGACTCAATGCTATATATGGTTGACATGGTACCTACAAAAACCTCACGTGCCGCAAAGGATGTTACCAATGCGATTCCCACTTTCCAATTAAAACCCAAAGGCCTGATAGCAGGTTCAATGGCTTTGCCAATTTTAGCCACATACGAGTGCTCTAATTTATAAGAAGCAACTTTATCATCTAACTCCTTTTGTGTGTATTCGGTACCAACTAATGTAGCTTTTACATTTTGCTCTGCATTTTTAATAGAGTCTCCTGGGCCATACGTAGCCAATACCCAAAGAACTATAGAAACCGCTACAATTATTTTACCCGCTTCAACCGAGAACGTTTTAACTTTTTCGATAATAGTTAACCCTACATTTTTCCAGCGTGGAGTTTTATAGGTAGGCAGTTCCATAATAAGAAAACTACGTTCGGTAGTTTTCATTATTTTCTTTAAAATATAGGCCGTAATTAAAACTGAAAGAAAACCAAGAAAGTACAAACTTAGTAACACTAACCCCTGCATATTAAAAACTCCCAATACGTATTCGTCTGGTATAACAAGTGCTATAAGAATAGTATAAACAGGTAAACGTGCTGAGCAACTAATTAAGGGAGTTACAAAAATGGTAATCATTCGCTCCTTCCAGTTCTCAATGTTTCGAGTAGCCATAATTGCAGGAATAGCACAAGCGACACTCGAAATAAGAGGAACCACACTTTTGCCACTTAAACCAAACTTGCGCATGATTTTATCCATTAAAAAAACCACCCTTGCCATATAGCCCGATTCTTCTAAAAGAGAAATAAAGGCAAATAAAATGGCGATTTGAGGAATAAAAATAAGTACGCCACCAACACCTGGCACCAAGCCTTTGGCCAATAAATCGGTAAAAATACCAGAGGGTAAATTGGTAGAAAGCCACACTGATAATTTTGAAAATACAACATCAATTAAATCCATTGGCCAGCTGGCCCAAGCAAAAATTGCCTGAAACATAACAAACAATACAGATAGAAAAATTACATACCCCCAGATTTTATGTGTGAGTATTTTGTCTATTTTTTCGGTATATGGTTTTAGGCCAACCGCCTCTTTTTTAGTTTCAATAAGTTTAACAAGCCGATTTATTTTACCATATCGTAACGTAGTATCCTTTGCTTGTACACTATCTTTTTGTTCAACTTTATCAGTTATGGTTAACTGTTGCAGCGCCCAATAGGGTGTAGTGTTAGTATTGTTTTTAAGGTATTCGGTAATCTGAGTCTTTGCAAGTTCCGTAACATCAAAAAAACTATTCTCGCTAGGAATAACCTCTTTTTCAAGAGCCTTCTTCAAGTTTTCTATTCCTTCACCTACTCTGGCATTAATAGAAATAATAGGAGCACCGAGTTCAGCTTCTAGCAATTCTAAATTATAATCAAGGCCCTTACGATCGGCCATATCAACCATATTTAAGGCTAAAATTACAGGAAGGCCAAGGTCTTTAATTTGTGTAAATAGTAAGAGGTTACGCTTTAAATTAGAAGCATCTATAACCACCACCAATACATCGGGGAAAAGGGCGTTATCTCGGTGTAAAATAATATCAGTTACAACGGTTTCATCATTTGATTTAGGGTAAACACTATAAGTGCCAGGCAGGTCGATAATATCAACTTGCTCGCCCGATGCGAGTGTACAAGAACCTGTTTTTTTATCAACCGTTACGCCAGGGAAATTGCCAATTTTTTGATTTAGACCAGTAAGTTGGTTAAACAAAGAAGACTTTCCAGAGTTAGGGTTTCCAACAAGTACAATTCGTTTTCTACGACCCTCCTCCATTAATTAAACTAACGATATTGTGTGAGCTTCGGCTTTTCTAAGTAAAAGGCTGTAGCCTTCAACACCAATGCAAATAGGGTCGCCCAAAGGGGCTGAAAATTTCATTTCAACAGTAGTGCCTGGTAAGCAGCCCATATCTAAAAGTTTCAACGAAAGATGATCATCTTTGAAACAGCCGATGATGCCCATTTCACCTGGTTTTAAATCTCCTACTGTTTTTGCTTTGCTCAATTATTTAGAATTATTATAAACAACACAAATGTAGTTGGCTTAGGTCAATATAAAAAATGACTTAAATCATAAAAAACAAAGAAAATTAACTCTTTTTAATCCTTATATTATGTAGAACGGTTCTTACTAATAAAACAAAAGGGCTCCTTTTAGAAAAAGCCCTTTAACCCGAATTAGGTAATAGGTTTTTTTTACTAAAAATGAAAAGTAATTAATCAATAATAATCTTTTTGTTTACGGCTTTGCTTCCTTGTACTACTTGCAATAAATAGATCCCTTTTTTCAATCCAGAAAGGTTTATTTCTTTATCATACGTTCCATCAAAATTTTGAAGATTTTCTGCATAAATTTCTTTGCCATTAATATCGGTTACTTTAACAGTGGTTGGTCTTTCTTTTCCTTCAAATTTTAGGTTGAACGTGCCATTACTTGGATTAGGATAAAAGTTGAATTCATCTAATTTAAGGATCTTGCTGTCCTCAAGAGAAAATGCTTTTTCATCTTCTTCATCAATATCTTCGAGGTGTATCACAATGTGGTCAACAATCACTTCAACTTTTACTGCTTCGTGCCCTTCTCCCATTGTTTTAATAATGATTACTTCTTTTTTAA
>CAZQWZ010000092.1:0-9763 GCA_964596935.1 uncultured Roseivirgaceae bacterium | reverse complement strand
GCTTCTCTATCAATATTTTCAGCATAAAACTTTCGTTTCTTTTTTTCTGAAAGGTTTCTTAGCTGTTTAGAGCGCTCGTGTCGCACTTTCTTTGCAACAGAGTTGCCCATTGTGGCGGCAGGCGTATTGGGTCGCTCTGAGTAAGTAAAAACGTGTAAGTAAGATATGTTAAGTTCTGTTAGGTACTGGTAAGTTGTTTTAAACAGCTCGTCTGTTTCTCCGGGAAACCCAATTATTACATCAACACCAATGCTAGCATGTGGCATTAAACTACGAATTTTGGCAACCTTGTTGGTATATAAATCAGATAAGTAACGCCTTTTCATTTGCTTTAGCATCTCATCCGACCCCGATTGTAGGGGAATGTGAAAGTGCGGAGCAAACCGATTGGAAGAAGCGACAAACTCAATAATTTCATCGGTTAATAAATTAGGCTCTATTGAGGAAATTCTAAAACGATTTATTTCTTCAACTTTATCTAATGCTTTAATTAAATCTATAAATCGCTCTTTACGCACTCCATCTCTAATGCCAAAATCGCCTGTATTAACACCTGTAAGAACTATTTCTTTAATTCCCGAGTTGCCAATTTTAATTGCTTCTTCCACAACGTGTTCTATAGTATCGCTTCGGCTATTGCCACGGGCAAGTGGTATGGTGCAAAAAGTACACGAGTAATCGCAACCATCTTGCACCTTTAAAAAGGTTCGTGTTCTATCGTTAATGCTATAAGCAGCATTAAATGTGTTGGCTTCTTTTATATCTGATGCCAATACTTTTACGGCACCTTTTTTAAAATCGTCTAATAGTTCAAGTAATTGAAATTTTTCGGAAGCTCCCAGTACGGCATCAACTCCAGGTATTTCAGAAATTTCAGTCGGTTTTAATTGTGCAAAGCAACCTATAATTGCTACATAAGAATCGGGCGAAATAGCTTTAGCTTCTCTCACTATTTTTTTGCATTTTTTATCCGCGTTATCGGTAACCGAGCAAGTATTGATAATAAAAATATCGGGGCGGTCTTCAAAGGCAACTTTGGCATATCCTTGTTCTTCAAACAACCTACTAATAGAGGAAGTTTCAGAAAAATTGAGCTTGCACCCAAGCGTATAAAAGGCTACTTTCTTCATTGGGCTGCAAAATTAACTAATTAGGTTGAATTTAGGTTATAACCTGCAAGCTGCTTGGTTTAACTTGTATGTTTAGCTCTGCGGTATTAAACCTTGCAGCTTCTCCATCTAAGTGGATGGGTTGGTTTGGGTGTTGTAGCGTAAAATGATTACTAACTACTTCTGTGCAATATTTCTTACTAATTGTTTTTCCTCTAAAAATTTGCCAAATAATATAAGGAGCTATAAAAATGGAGGGCTTTTTATAAATCATCACATTAATTACACCATCATCCGATTTAGCATTGGGTGCAATATTAAAATTGTTGCCATACTGCGAAGAGTTTGCTAACGCAATTATAAATGCATGCCCATCTATGGTTTTCCCATTGGCAACCAATGAGTATTTAAATTCTTTAAATTTAAAAAATTCTACAATCACCAACCGAGCATAGGACCATAAACCCCTTCGTTTAGTTTGGTTAAACAGGTTGGTAATATGGCCATCAAATCCTACTCCTGCTACATTTACATAGGTGTTATTGTTTATTAAAACGGTATCAAAATGTTTAGCAGTACCCGATAACAGTTGATTTAATGCGATGGTTGGTTTTTTAGAAACACCCAAATGATTGGCAAACCCATTACCAGAGCCTTGCGGAATTATGCCCATGGCTGTATTGGAATGAACTAGGGCAGAGGAAATTTCATTGATAGTGCCATCACCACCAACTGCCACTATTACCTCAAAATCATTTTTATATTGTGTGGCTAGCTCTTTTGCATGGCCTATATGTGTAGTGTTTATTACTTGGTGGTTTGGAAATAGATGTTTTTGAGAATCAAATACTTCTATAAAAGTATTTTTTGAACCTCCAGAAATTGGATTGTTTATAAACAGGTATTTTTTATCCATTTGCCTTATCCAAAGATTTTATTATGTCATTAAATTCGGGAGGTAGAGGAGGAAACTCTCCTTGCATATATTTTGCAGATGAATCTTTATAGTGATTATCAAAATCTTCCATATAGCAACTGGTTTAATTACAAAGGTTTGTAGTATTTGTTCGCAGGGCGAAAGCCATTTGGTTTAATACCCCGCCCCTTGGGCCAGAAATAAATTCAACTTAATACCCGATGGCTTTGCTTCGGGGTAGTTTATTTCTTTTTCTTCTTACCTCCGCCTTTCCTTTTTTTAGCAGGGGTTCTTTTCTCAATAATCTCTTTTACTTCTTCTAAAGAGAGGTTTTTGGCATCTACTGTTTTAGGAAGTTCAATCTTAGTTTTACCCTTGAGAATGTTAAATCTTCCCCAACGGGCTTTTTCAACTCTAATTCCTTCTTCTTTCCAATTATGAATAACCTTATCAATTTCTTTTTGCTTTTTGTCCTCTATTAATTGTACAATGTCTTCATGCGAAAGGTTATCGAAATCGTATTTCTTGTTTACGTTAATAAACATGTTATTCCATTTAATAAACGGGCCAAACCTGCCAACCCCTTTTTGAACAGGAAGTTCGTTGTAATTATCAATAGGAGCATCAGCTGCTTTTTTAGCTTCAATAAGCTCAATGGCTCTTGGTAACTCAACCGACATTGGATCTTCCCCTCGATCAAGCGATACGTACATTGCACCATACTTAACATAAGGGCCAAAACGACCTACAGCAATTATTACTTCTTCTTCATCGTGTTTCCCTAAACTTTTAGGAAGTTCGAATAGTTCCAACGCTTCTTCTAAGGTTATTTTATCTAACATCTGACCTTTTAGTAGGCTGGCAAATTTAGGCTTTTCATCTTCCCCAAGTTCATCAGAATTTCCTATTTGAGCCAGAGGGCCAAATTTACCTAGTCTTACAAGTACTGTATGCCCTGTTTCAGGGTCTTTTCCTAATTCTCTATCTCCACCTACATCTTTACGATCTAGTTTTTCAGTGGCTTCTACCAAAGGATGGAATTCCTTGTAGAAGTTGTCCATCATAGATTGCCATGCCTTATTGCCATTGGCAATTTCATCAAAATCTTCTTCAACTCTAGCGGTAAAAGAGAAATCAAGTACTACTCCAAAATGTTCAACTAAAAAGTCATTTACAATCATTCCTATATCCGTTGGAAATAATTTATTTTTCTCAACGCCCGTCATTTCTGTTTTAGTGCCAGAGGTTACGGTATTATCTTTTAGTTCAACTACTTTGTAAATTCTTTCAGATCCATCTCTAAATTCTTTTTCAACGTATTCTCGTTTTTGAATGGTAGAAATCGTTGGTGCATAGGTAGAAGGTCGGCCGATGCCCATTTCTTCAAGCTTTTTTACCAAACTTGCTTCGGTATATCTGGCAGGGTGTCTGCTAAATGTTTCTCTGGCCAACATATCTTTCAATGTAAGCAAATCTCCTTCAGATAATGGAGGAAGCATTGTGCTTTGCTCTCCATTGCCATTGGTATCCTCATCATCGGTACCTTCTATATAAACCTTTAAAAAGCCTTCGAATTTAATCATTTCACCTTGGCTAATTAATTGGTGGCTCGAATTAGAAACTGCAATATATGCCGTGGTTTTTTCTAATTGGGCATCCGCCATTTGCGAAGCAATTGCACGCTTCCAAATTAATTCATACAATCGAATGGCACCATTATCAGCTCCTGCGGAGTGGAGCGCAAAGTTGGTTGGTCTAATGGCTTCGTGAGCTTCCTGAGCACCCGCAGATTTGTTTTTAAATGTTCTTTGATAAACGTAATCTTGTCCGTATGCTGTTGTAATTTCAGCAGAAGCTGCCTTTACGGCATCTTGAGATAAGTTTACAGAATCGGTACGCATATAGGTTATTTTGCCACTTTCGTACAGCTTTTGAGCCAATGTCATGGTTTGCGATACAGAGTAGCCAAGTTTACGAGAGGCTTCTTGCTGAAGTGTAGAAGTTGTAAACGGAGCAGCTGGTGTTTTTTTAGCTGGTTTGGTTTCTAATTTAGAAATTGAAAAATCAGAACCGTTACATTCGTTTAAGAAATTCTCTGCTTCTTCTAACGTATCGAAACGCTTAGGCAATTCAGCTTTTAATATTTTGTTGCCATCAACATTAAAAAGGGCATTTACCTTAAAAGATATTTTACCTTTAAAGTTATCAATTTCTCTTTCACGTTCAACTACAATACGCACGGCAACAGATTGCACTCTGCCAGCAGAAAGGCCGTATTTGATTTTTTTCCATAATACTGGAGATAACTCAAACCCAACTAATCGATCTAATATACGCCTTGCTTGTTGGGCATCTACTAAATCAATATCTATGGTACGAGGCGATTCCATCGCCTTAGTAATCGCAGATTTTGTAATCTCTCTAAATACAATTCGCTTTGTGGTTTTTTCATCAAGCTTTAAGGCTTTGGCTAAATGCCAAGCGATGGCCTCTCCTTCACGGTCATCATCACTTGCTAGGTAAACTTCAGGAGCAGCCTTAGCTAGTTTCTTTAAATTAGCAATAACCGATTTTTTGTCAGCACTAACTTCATAGGTAGGGGCAAAGTTATTTTCTATGTCGATGGCATTATTACCTTTGGGTAAATCTCTAACATGTCCATAACTAGAGGCAACAATAAAATTTTTACCCAAGTAGCCTTCTATAGTTTTGGCTTTAGCAGGAGACTCAACAATCACTAGATTTTTCGACATAATAGTTGTTTGCAATTTTTATAAGATGCCAAATATCTATAAAATTTATAAAAAAATGATTCTAAAATAATTATTCAGTAGGCAATTGTTATATTTATCTTCTTTTATAGAGAAAATATATGTCTAAAAAGTTATTTCTTGTTCGTCATGCTAAAACTGAAGAAGGTTCGATAGATACCCGAGACTTTGATCGAGTACTTACCAATAGGGGTTTACAAAATGCCTCTAGGCTTGGTGCTTATTTTAAATCTAAAGGTTTAAAACCCGATCAAATTTTAAGCAGTGATGCAGCTAGAGCATATGCAACATCCGAATTAATTGCTTCGCAAGTTGGGTATGAACTATCACGAATCCATAAAAATCATGAAATCTATGAAGCATCGGTTCGTACTCTTTTTCAATTAGTATCTGATTTAAAAGAAGAGTGGCAATCGGTTATGATTGTTGGGCATAACCCACCTATTAATTATTTATCCGAATATTTAACAGGTGCAGATATTGGGCATATGTACACAGGAAGTTGTGCAATAATTGATTTAGACATAGATACATGGGCAGAAGTTACTCAGGGAGGAGGATCCCTTGAAGAGTATGTGATTGCTAAAAACTTAACTATTTGAATTTATTAATTAATTAAAACCTAACTTTAAAAACCTCAGATTTCACTTCTCAGGTATTTTGCTTCTAAATTATGGATAATATATTTCAGCTTATTAATGATGGAGTTGTAGCGTATGCCAATTGGATATGGGGTTTGCCCTTGCTTATTTTATTGATGGGAGGAGGCGTGTTCTTCGTTTTCTATTCTCGATTTATACCTTTTAGGTATTTTTTTCATGCTATAAATATTTTGCGTGGCAAGTTTGATGAGCCAGGCGAAGAAGGAGAAATAAGTCATTACGAAGCATTATCTACCGCTTTGGCTGCCACGGTTGGCATGGGTAATGTATCGGGTGTGGCGGTTGCCATAACTATGGGTGGTCCAGGAGCTATCTTTTGGATGTGGGTGAGTGCTGTTATCGGTATGGTTACAAAATACTTTACCATAACCCTTGCAGTTATGTTTAGAGGCAAAGATGATAGTGGAGCAGTACAAGGAGGGCCTATGTATGTAATTGTAGAGGGGATGGGCAAAAAGTGGAAACCCTTGGCTGTATTTTTTAGCTTAACTGCTATGGTGGGTGTATTGCCAATTTTTCAGGCCAATCAACTTACAAAAGTAATTCGAGATGTAATATTAATTCCTAATGGGTTAGACCAAGGAGTAACCTCGCAATGGATTATTGGAATTGTTCTAATGGTGCTTGTAAGCTTTGTAATCTTTGGTGGAATAAAAAGAATTGCAAAAATTGCAGGAAAGCTAGTGCCATTAATGGTGGTGGTTTACTTTTTTTCGGTGCTGTACATCTTAATTGTAAATTATGATGTGGTACCCTCTTCATTGGCTTTAATATTTACAGATGCATTTAGTGCCGAATCTGTTTTAGGAGGAGCTGTTGGGGCCATTATTATTATTGGTGCTAAGAGAGCCGCTTTTTCTAATGAAGCAGGTATTGGAACTGCACCTATGGTGCAAGCACAGGCAAAAACCAATGAACCTGTACGTGAAGGGCTTGTTGGTATGCTTGGACCAGCCATTGATACATTAGTAGTTTGTACACTAACCGCATTGGCTATTTTAGTTACGGGCACTTGGCAAGAATCTGACATAGATGGAATTACTGTAACCGTTCATGCCTTTGAAAAGGCAATTCCTTATGTGGGAGGATATGTATTATTTATAGCAGTACTTATATTTTCAATCACTTCACTTTTCTCACTTTCGTATTATGGCGAAAAAAGCCTTGCTTTTTTAATTGGCACCAAGAAAGCGAATGCTTACAAAATTGTATATGTGTTGAGCATTGTACTTGGGGCAGTAGCATCTCTAAATTTCATAATCAATGTAATTGATTCTTTCTATGCTATGATGGCTATCCCAACCATGATTTCGGCTATTTGGCTATCGCCTAAAGTAATGAAAGAAACTAAAAAATACTTTGCTAAGATGAAGGAGAAGGGGATACTATAGTTTCCTGTAACTATTTGCAGGAAAATTAAGTGTATTTGCTTGAAAATAAGCTATTTATAAACGCATTTTAATTTTATGGTGAATAATTCCACCTAACTAAAATATAACTTGTTGTTAATTAGCTAATTGCAATTTTAACCATTCGTTCAATATTGTATTGCCACTTTTTTTTGAGAAGTCTTGTAATTCGGTTAAAAGAATGAAAGTTTTAATTGTTTTTGTGGCATTCTGTTATAAAACGAACAGATTGTTGCAAATTTTAAACAAAAATTTTCGCAAAGACGATACCTATGTCTAATGATCGTTATTAGGTCGATTCAAGTTATTAACCAGACGGACATAAGACTCTTTTTTTAACAATTTTAAAACGGGTAATTGCCGAATTGTTAATAATGCGGTGCTAAAAGCCATAAAAAAAGCTTGTCAAATTAATGACAAGCTTGAATATTATTATGCGAGATAGCTTAAGCTAAGCCTATGCTAACAGCATTCAATCCTTTAGGGCTTTCTTCTACTTCGTAGGTTACTTTGTCCCCTTCAGTTATTTCTACATCTAAATCATTTTTGTGTACAAATACATCTTTGCTTCCATCATCAGGTGTGATGAACCCAAATCCTTTAGCGTTGTTAAAGAATTTTACTGTTCCGTTATTCATTATTATCAGTTATAAGTTATTAATTGCCCCAAAGATAAAGCATTTAAATTAAACCTATCAATAGTTATATTTTATTAACAATTTAATATGTAATCTACTTATTGGAGAAATCTGGGTTCTGGATAAACTCTTCATCAGAAAGAGTCTTTAAAAAGGCAACCAGCGCAATTTTCTCTTCTGTGGTAAGTTGTAAGCCTCCTGTACTTAATTGTTTCATAAGTGGGTCAACCGTAGGAGAATATTGTAAGCCTTCGCTATAAAAATCAACAACATCTTCGAGTGTGGTATGGTGGCCATTATGCATATAGGGGGCAGTATATTCTATATTTCGTAAAGTGGGTGATTTGAATTTTCCATAATCTAATGGGTTACCTGTAACTTCATAATAACCAGGTTCTGGGTTAGCTTCTAGTGCATTATTATGCATGTGGTTATCGCTAAAAAAAGCAGTTGCATGGCAATGAAAACAATCGCCACGTTCGGTAAAAAATAATTCGAAGCCTAAATTTTCTTTGTTTGTAAATTCAGCTTCTTTGCGTAAAACTTTGTCAAATTTGGAGTTGCCCGAATTTAAAGTTCGTAGAAACTGAGCCAATGCTTTTTCTACTTCAGTATAAGTTATTTTATCTACACCAAAAGCAGTTTTAAATAAACTGGGATATTCTGAATCGGCATTAAGGTTATCGAGGTTTGTTTCAAAAAACTCTTGTACTTCAAAAGCCATAATAACTTCTAAGTTTCCTTGTACATCACCCTTCCACAGCCAATTATGGGTCCAGCCTAAATTCACGTGTGGCAGCACATCGGGCTTAGAAGAAAAGGATTGCTCTTGCAAATGGCAAGAAGCACAAGCACGGGCTTGATTTTTATCAAGGATATTATCATAATAAAGCTTCTTTCCCAATGCAATACCTTCAACAGTTAAAGGGTTATCATCTGGGATAGCCATTTCTGGAAATCCAACAGGAATTATTAACTCATAAGCTGTTGTTGTGCTAATAGGCTTTTCTGCTTCTTTACAAGAAGTAAGAAGTAAGGTAAAAAAAAATGATATGGCAATAATCTTTTTCAATTATTGTAACTGAGGAAATACTATTGAAAAAACATCAGCTCCATTTTTTTGTACAGTAGCCTGTGCATCAGGATTGCCCATTATGCCAGACCCCCAATAGGCAAAATCCCAATCGGTCGGGTTCTGAAACCAACTATTAATTTCCATAACTAAGTCTATATTCAATGAGTTTTCATTTATTTCAAAAGCTGAATTGGGTAAATCTATATGAATTTCGTAGGGTTCTCCAGCCAATGATCCTGCATGAAAATTGAAAAAATTGGACATGTTGCCATCAAGATATTCGCCTTCTAGTTTCATATAATGATAACCGCCACCCATAGGCGCGGGCCATTCCATTAAGCGGTCTAATTCTAATCCTAAACTGCCTGTAATATTATCTTCGGGTACTAGCCCGTAAACAAATGAAATGCTACTGTACGACCCATAAGGTATTTTTTCGGTTATCTCCAACGATAAAGTTTCGCTGTTTCTGATATCAACATAATGAATATTAGAACTAACAAAATTGCTGCCATCGGTTTTATGAAAAGTAACTTTTGAAACAAAATACTTTACTGTTTTAATACTATAATTTTGACCAACCGCATTTGTGTATTTTATATTATCCAACTCAAGTGCTTCATTATTATTTAGATGGATAAAGCCCAGTGTTACCGTTGTTTCAACAGGTTCAACCGAGTTGCTTGTGCATGCTGATAAAAACAGTAGTGATAACGAGGCTAAAAGTAGTGGTAAGGGTTTCATATTATTGGTTATTTATTCAAACTTAAAGGGTAATGACAATTGTACAAATGATAAGCATCACATAAATAAAAAATGCACGTATAAATTAACGAAACGATTACCTATTTGTTATAGGCAAGTTAACCATAAAAGTTGAAACTTTTTTGTGTTCAGAGATGAATGTTGGTTCTCCATTAATTCGGTTTACCGCATTTTTTAGTATGTATGGCTCTAAGCCTAATCCTGTGCCTTGTACATTATTATTGGATCTAAAAAACATATTAAAAATTTTACTTTGTTAATCTGGGTGAATGCCAGCTCCGTTATCTTCAATTTTAATTTCTAATTGATTTAAATAGTGTATTTGTAGCCACATAAATTTTTATAAATGATTCTTTTCTTAGGTTATTAAAGTGGCGAATATTAATTAGGATTTTAATTTTTTAAAAAACTTGATTTA
>CAZQWZ010000091.1:0-10146 GCA_964596935.1 uncultured Roseivirgaceae bacterium | reverse complement strand
TGCAAGAGTTAATCAAATCAAACAACAAGTAGAAAACACTACGTCTGATTACGACAAAGAGAAACTTCAAGAACGCTTAGCTAAGCTTTCGGGTGGTGTAGCTATCCTTTACATAGGTGCTGCAACAGAAGTTGAGATGAAAGAGAAAAAAGACCGTGTTGACGATGCATTACACGCAACTAGAGCCGCGGTACAAGAAGGTGTTGTTGCCGGTGGTGGTGTTGCATTTATTAGAGCTATTCCTGCTTTAGATAAAGTAAAAACTGAAAATGATGATGAAATAACAGGTGTTAACATTATCCGTCAGGCTATTGAAGCTCCTTTAAGAACTATTGTAGAAAATGCAGGACTTGAAGGTTCGGTAATTGTACAAAAAGTAAAAGAGGGAAAAGGCGATTTTGGATTTAATGCAAAAGACAATAAATACGAAAACCTTATTAAAGCTGGGGTAATTGACCCTACAAAGGTTACTAGACTAGCACTTGAAAATGCTGCATCTATCGCATCATTACTACTTACAACGGAAGTTGTTATAGCGGATGAAGAAGAAGAAACTCCTGCTATGCCTCCAATGGGCGGTGGTGGTATGCCAGGTATGATGTAATACCAATTACCATTTTAAAATTCAAAAAAAAGCTTCTCCGAAAAGAGAAGCTTTTTTTGAGAAATCCAGTTTCTAAATTTAAAAAACGCTTTCCCGTAAAGTGTGTAAGTTTAAAAAAGTAGAATTTTGGTTATTCCCATAAAAAAAGAAACAAAACTTAAACTAATGAAGTCTAAAATCTAGGTTAGTAGCTTAATCTCAAACGGGATATCAATAATATCTTTATAGTCTTCACCCGAATCCATTATTTCTTCGTCATCTTGCTCGTAATACCACTCTACTAGCACTTCGTTTTGAGATGCATGCAGCTGCTCAAGCTGTTTAAAAATATCAACCAAGCATTTACTTGTACTCGTATTAAAATACTCTAAAGTAACTTTAAATAAGGTTTTAGGTTGTGGATTTTTGCAATAGAGATCAATATACTCTTCTAGTTTTTTATAAAAACTAATTGGGTTTTCAGTAATAGATCTTCCAGAAATAGCTAAAACTCCATCCGAAAAATTAAAATCAACTTCAGGAGTTCTATCGTTACCTTTTATAAAAATATTATCCATTTAGGCTATTGATTTGATATCAATATTATTACAAATTTAAATCTTCTG
The DNA here is from genome assembly GCA_964596935.1 of uncultured Roseivirgaceae bacterium. GTDB lineage: Bacteria > Bacteroidota > Bacteroidia > Cytophagales > Cyclobacteriaceae > JAKISE01. The sequence goes on along the minus strand of CAZQWZ010000091.1, from coordinate 8,937 downwards.
CACCATGGGTTAACTTCTTCAAGCGTTTCATAAACAGTAAAAGTAAAAATCCAAAGATTGCTGTAAAAGCAAAAATCATCATGAAAGTTCTAAATTCTATTTTGTTTTGCACTTCAAACACCTCAACGCTACCTTGGTATAATGCTAAATCAACCTTCGCTTTACCATCACGAACATCCTTTACTTTATTGCTTTTATACCCAAATCTTGTAATTATTGTAAATTCATCAATCTCAGAATCACTCAGTAGATATTCTTTTAGGTGTTCTTCATTTTCTGCATCTAGGCTAAATTCTGAGAACATATTCTTGCCCTCCATATCTAAAACTATTTCTCCTTTATCAATACTCCCTTTAGTTACCAATTCAAAATCATACGCTTTGTTAACCAATGTATCAATATTATCAAATGAACTTAAATCAGCATTGCTATTTAAACTAATCTTAATAGGTTCCGCCTGCGAGCTTTCGCCAATTGAACCTGCCACTTTATTACCTAAACCTGTTGCTGCAAAATATACACCCATCATAATTGATACATATTTCATCGGTGCTACTTTTGTAATAAAAGACAAAGCCACAGGAGATGCACTTAACTCACCAATAGTGTGAAATAGATATGCTAAAATTAGTAATACTAAGGCTGCTTTATCTCCATATTCATGAACAGCAGAAGAAGCTTTGGCCATAAACAAAAAGCCAACCCCCATAATGATAGTACCCACTGCCATTTTAAATATTGATGAGTTTTCTTTTCCCCATTTTGCCCAAAGAACCCAGAATCCTCCTACCATCGTACCGAAAATCATAATAAACAAAGCATTAACTGATTGGAATACTGAAGCAGGTATTTCGTATGGATTACCAAAAATTTGGTTGTAAAACCTGAGTATGTAATAAATTACAGAAAGGACTACTGTAAGTGATAAAAACAGCTTAAACGTGTCTTTTTTCTTTGCCAAATCTATCGCAGATTTAATTGCTAAAACTACTATAAACCCTATGAAGAGAAAATCTATGTAAAACAAAGAAACAACCCTATCAATTTTATCACGTGTATAAATATTCATAAGCCCTCCAGCTTGTTCAAAGGCACCCCAAAATACAATTACAATTAAAAATGAAATAATAAGTACGATAAATCGATCTTTCTCAACAGCATTAATATCCTTATATATCATCATTAAAAATCCGAAAACTAAGGCTAGAAATATACCCAATGCTGAATATGAGTATACATCACTCCCTGACCCATAATAGTTTGCCAAGAAAATAGCCACTCCTCCAAAAAATAATGTTATAACTAATTGTACTGGACTTTTAATCAGGTTTGATAACAATGCCCCAAATGATGAGTCTTCACCTTTTGTTTTATTAGCGTCCTTAGAAGGAGGTTCGCCAATTCCCTTTAAAAATTTACCTCCCCAAACAAAGGTTATTTGACCAAGTAACATTCCAATTCCAGCTAATCCAAACCCATAATGCCAACCAATTAATTCACCAACTGCACCAACAATTAAAGAAGATAAAAATGCTCCTATGTTAATCCCGATATAAAACAGAGTAAAACCTTGATCTCTACGTGGGTCTCCTTGTTTATATAAACCACCAACCATTGTCGAAATATTTGGTTTCAAAGCACCTACACCTATTATTATCAGTAATAAACCTGTGTAAAATGCCCAAACAGTTTCTATAGCTAAAATACCATGACCAACTACAAGAATAAGCCCTCCAACCATCACAGCTTTCTTTTGGCCTATAAACTTATCCGCTAGAATACCTCCAGGTATAGACATTACATATACTAGCATTGTATACCATCCGTAAAGTGCAAGCGCATTGCCAATATCCCACCCTAAGCCAGGATTAAATAATTTTGTGGCAGATGTAACCATATATAAAGTAAGAATAGCCCGCATTCCATAGTAAGAAAAGCGTTCCCACATTTCAGCAAAGAATAAAATAAACAGACCCTTTGGGTGGCCAAATAATGTTTCTTCTTTTAAAGTATCAGTGCTCATATAAATTAAGTTTGATTAGATTAAACTAAATGTTTTTATATTTTAAAAGCTACCAAAATACTACGCTCAATCTTTTAAAACAAGAACAAGCATTATGTTTGGTTTGGGACAAGATAGGCTTATAAAAAATATTGAAATAATTAATACAGAAATCGATTGCAAACTCAAGTTTTTATAGCCTAAATACTTTTTTAAGTACTAATTTTGTGAGCAACTTTTAACTAATTAATTAACCAAGTAATGTTAAAAATTGCAGACGCAACTCAAAATGCTTCTTTAGAGGCATTGGGTATAAAAAACTCTCATGCATTCTGGAATCTCACACCAGATAAATTAGCCGAAATTTCTGTCGAAAAAGGACTGGCCACTAAAGCAGATAGTGGTGCATTAAATGTACTGACAGGCAAATTCACAGGCCGATCTCCTAAAGATAGATTTATTGTAAAAGACGACATCACCAAAGACAGCGTGTGGTGGGGCGACATCAACATTCCCTTTGACTCAGATAAATTTGATGCCTTGTATAACAAGGTTGTAGATCACTTATCAAACAAAGATGTGTATATAAGAGATGCCTATGCGTGCGCAGACCCTTCTTACAGATTAAACCTTAGGGCTGTAACAGAGTTGCCTTGGATGAGCATGTTTGTGTATAATATGTTTTTAAGACCAACGGCAGATGAGCTTGAAAATTTCGATCCGGAATGGACCATTATTAATGCCCCTAGTTTTATGGCCGATCCCGAAGTGGATGGAACCCGTCAACCTAATTTTGCCATACTCAATTTTACAAGAAAAATTGCCTTGATTGGCGGCACTGGTTATACGGGTGAAATTAAAAAAGGTATTTTCTCCGCTTTAAACTTTATTCTTCCTCATCAAAAAAATGTACTTGCCATGCATTGCTCTGCAAACATTGGCAAAGAGGGTGATACCGCTGTATTTTTTGGATTATCAGGAACGGGCAAAACTACCCTTTCGGCAGATCCTACCCGTAAACTAATAGGCGATGATGAGCACGGTTGGTCCGATACTACGGTATTTAATTTCGAAGGTGGTTGCTATGCCAAAACAATTGATTTATCTGCCGAAAAAGAACCCGACATTTTTAGAGCAATTAAGCCTGGGGCAATACTCGAAAACGTGGTGTATAAAAAAGGCACAAACGAAGTTGACTTTGAAAATAGTGAAATTACCCAAAACACAAGGGTAAGCTACCCCATTTATCATATTGATAATATTGCTAAACCCTCTGTTGGCACTAGCCCTAAAAATATTTTCTTTTTAACGGCCGATGCTTCTGGCGTATTACCTCCTATTTCTAAACTAACCCCTGCACAAGCTGCCTACCAATTTATATCTGGTTATACCGCTAAAGTTGCTGGCACAGAAGCAGGAATTACCGAACCTATAACCGCATTTTCTGCTTGCTTTGGTGCTCCTTTTATGCCTTTGCACCCAACAGTATATGCCGATATGCTAAGTAAAAAAATGAAAGACTCTGGGGCTAATGTATGGCTTGTTAACACAGGTTGGACGGGCGGCCCTTATGGGGTAGGCAAACGCATGAGCTTAAAAATAACAAGAGCATTAATTACCGCTGCCTTAAATGGCGGTTTAGATGATGTAGCCTATGATACCCACCGAGTATTTGGATTAAAAATGCCAACTTCATGCCCCAATGTACCATCTGAGGTACTTAACCCTCGCCTAACATGGGATAATGAAGAAGCCTATATGGACAAAGCCTACGATTTAGCAGCAAAATTTAATAAAAACTTTGAAAAATTTACCGAAGGAGCATCTACTGAGATTTTAGCGGCAGCACCTAATATGCGATAACCTTAGTTTATTACAACATTTAAAAGGGATACTTCCAATACAAGTATCCCTTTTTTTATTCCCAAAATCTAATGCTACATCACTTTGCCAAGTCGTAAATAAGTCGTTCTTTAGCTTGATTTTAAAATTATAAATGTCATTCCTCCGCTAACTAGCGGAGAAATCCCTCAATTATCATTAACAGGTTCCTTCGATAGCTATCGAAGGAATGACGAAGAGTAGAGGAATGGTGTAGTAGCAAAAGAGCAAGCATGAATAAATTTTTACACACTCCTATAACATTAGCATTTCTACTATTTTCTTTTTTCGCAGTAGCTCAATCTACTCAAGACTCAACTTCGGCTGACAATACCGAGCAAGCACCAGTAGTAAAAACAGTTACTGAACAAGAAACTAGCAATAATGAAGTTGCTACTGCTAACGAAATATCGCAAAATCAAGATCAAAACCTATTAGTTTCTATACCTAGAGGCATATTAGGAATGGCTTCTCTTATATTAATTGCCTACCTATTTAGCTCCAACAGAAAAGCGATTTCGTGGCAAGTTGTGGGAATAGGTTTAGGCACACAACTCGTTCTTGCTTTTGGCATATTAAACCTAGCTTGGGTACGAGCCACTTTTGAGTTTTTTGGAAAAATATTTATTAAAGTACTCGATTTTACAAGAGACGGTAGCACGTTCTTGTTTGGAGGCTTATTAGATATAGATTCATTCGGATTTATTTTCGCTTTGCAAATACTACCAACCATTATTTTCTTTTCAGCTTTAACGAGTGTTTTATTTTACTTGGGCATTATTCAAAAAGTAGTATATGGTTTAGCTTGGTTATTAACCAAAGCATTAAAAATTTCTGGTGCAGAATCACTTTCAGTAGCAGGCAATATTTTCTTAGGTCAAACCGAGGCTCCATTGCTTATTAAAGCCTACCTCGAAAAAATGAATAAGTCGGAAATTCTACTTGTAATGACGGGTGGAATGGCAACAGTTGCAGGAGGTGTACTTGCAGCTTACATTGGTTTTTTAGGAGGAGATGATCCTGTTCAACGATTAATTTTTGCTAAGCATTTATTGGCAGCCTCAATTATGGCTGCTCCTGGAGCTATTGTTATATCTAAAATATTGGTGCCTCAAACTGAAGATATTAGTACTGAAATAAAAATTAGCAAGCAAAATGTTGGCAGCAACTTTTTAGATGCCATGAGCAATGGCACTTCCGAAGGTCTAAAACTAGCAATGAATGTAGGAGCTATGCTAATGGTGTTTTTTGCCTTTATTGCTATGTTCGATTATGTATTTGTAAAAGTGGGAGATATTACCGGACTTAATGAATCAATTGCAGGATTAACTGATGGGCAATACAACTCACTTTCACTTAAATTTATTTTAGGCTACACTTTTGCCCCTCTTATGTGGCTAATTGGCGTTACTTCACAAGATATTACATTGGTAGGTCAATTGTTGGGTGAAAAGCTAATTGCAAGTGAATTTGTAGGTTATGGAAGTTTAGCAACTATGAAAGAAGCAGGTGCATTTACCTCTAATAAATCAATTATTATGGCCACTTATATGCTTTGTGGGTTTGCTAATTTTGCTTCTATTGGGATTCAAATTGGAGGTATTGGAGGGTTGGCTCCAGGCCAAAGAGTTTTGCTATCTAAATTTGGCATGAAAGCACTACTGGCAGGCACGCTTGCTTCGCTTATGTCGGCAACCATTGTGGGCATGATGATGGGGTAGTTTAAAGATAAGAGATCCTCCTGCACAAAAAATGCTTCGGAGAATAAATGTGAAATTAGAAAGATGCAAAACATCTAAAACTTTTACATTCTGAACGAAGTGAAGAATCTTCTACGCGATTATTTAATATCGGATAAGCTGCTTCGTGCCTCAGCAAAACAAATCACTCTTTTTTAATTTACCAGCAACCTAAAAGCTAAACTCCCCTAAAAACTCTTCAAGTTCATCTTTAAGATTTTCTACTTTAGGAAGCTCTAAATGGTTGGCTAATTTCAAATTTGTATCCAACTCAAAATTACGAAGCTCCATATGCTGATCAACAAATATAAATTCAAGCTCTGGTTTAAGTGCCTTAAAAACATCAACAATATCTAATACAGAGTAATTGGTTAAAGCTAAATTATAAATAGCCATAGGCACTTTTGCAAACGCCAAATCGCTCAAAACTTTAGTGATGGCCTTTATATGCACAAACGCTCTCGATTGCTTACCACTACCCTGAATACTAATTCTATTTACATAATTAGCTTCAAAAGCAAAACGATTAATTACCGCATCAAACCGCATAGATTGGCTATAGCCATACACATTTCCTGCTCGTATAATTATTGCTCTCCCTTTATCAACCAACCTATTTACGTGCTGCTCGGCTCTTAATTTAGACGTACCATAAAACGTTTTAGGATTTAGTGGCGTTTCTTCATTTGCCATTTTTCCTGAGGCTCCATATACGCTGGTACTGCTTAAATAAATAAGCTGCTTCACTTCCGATTCTTCAACAGCAGAAACAACTTCAGCAGTGCCCCAATGGTTTACTTGCTCATAAATATGAGGATCTAGGTTGGCGTAAGGAGTAGTAACTCTAGCAGCCAAATGATACACAATATCAACTCCTTTCATCGCTTTTTTAAGCGAGCGAGTATCTAAAATATCTCCTTCAACAAATTCTATTCTATCACTATTTTTAAACTTCTCGCCTAAGAAAACATTATAATTCCCTCGGCTCATGTTATCATAAATAACTACTCCTTTTACATCGTTTGATGCAGATAAAACTTCGATTAGGCTAGTTCCAATATACCCTGCTCCTCCTATTACTAATATCTTCATTATTTAATCAAATCAGTGTGCAATCCACATTCGGTTTTGTTTAACCCATACCAACGCGCTTCTCGTTCTTGCATTGCTGGGTCAATTTTACGAGTGCAAGGCTCGCAACCAATACTCATATACCCTTTCTCATCAAGTGGGTGTTTAGGCAAATTAAATTCCTTTTGGTATAAAAATATTTGTTTGGAAGACCAATCTAGCATTGGATGAAGCCTTGTTGTGTTATGAGGGGCTTCTTGTGTTTCGGTCATTTTACTCCGAGTTTCACTTTGATCAGCCCTAACCCCATTAATCCATACATCGTGGGTGCGCAAAATAGAATCTAACGGCTCTGTTTTATTGATATAGCAACAATGGTCAGGGTCGGAAGTAAAAAGCAATCTGCCACTCGTATCCATTTGCATAGATTTTGGCATTGATGAACGTAAATCAATCAAATTATCAAGCCCAAACTCTGCCATCACTTTATCTCTAAAACTTACTGTTTCAGGAAAATGATAACCTGTGTTTATAAACACTACAGGTAATTGCGAATCAATACGGCTTAACATATGCAGTAATACCAAACTATGCGATTGAAACGAGGAAGTAATAAAGTACTTCTTCTCATCACTTTGGTATTTTTTTATGTATTTTTTTAGATTCTGAAAATCCATGTTTATTATCGAAAATTATAATTTCTTTAAAACGGAGTGCAAATTAATAATTCCATATTTTCTCATTGCTGAGAGATGTCATTGGTCAAGAAATATATCAAGCAAAGATGTAGGTAAAACTGCTAAAATCTACGTCATTGCGAATCCATTTTAAAAATTCTAATTCTTTATTCCAGTTTTATGGGATAAAGCAATCTGTACATAATTAAAGATTGCTTCGTGCCTCGCAATGACAAAGAAAGATGTTTTCTTATCTTTGCAAACCCTAATTACAAACATTAACATATTGATATGTATAAACGAATAAATGGTCTTCAGCATGTAGGTGTGGGTGTACCCAACCACGCAGAGTCTTGGAAATGGTATCGCAAATTTTTCGGGATGGACATTGCCATGTTTAATGGCGAAGCCGAAGCTCCTTTAATGCAAATTTATACCAAAGGCGATATTATTAATAAGCGAGCCGCCATGATTTTAAACTTACAAGGAGGGTTGGCAATGGAAGTTGTAAGCCCTGTTTCGTTTAAAGCTACCGATGCAGATGTTACCTTTGAATTAGGAGACCTTGGCATTTTTATAGCACAGATAAAATCGCCAGATGTTGAAAAAGCGTATGCTTGGTTTAAAGAAAATGCCCGCCTGCCGGACGGGAAGGGAGCAGATGTAATTGGCGAAATACAAGAGCTTCCTTATGGAGGTAAAACTTTTTACCTTAAAGATCCTAATGGATTATTTTTTCAAATAGTGCCTGGTGGTGGCTGGTACACAAAATTACGCCACGTTACGGGCGGCCCTGTTGGCAGCACAGTAGGTGTAACCGATATTGATAAATCAATGACTTTATATGCAGATCTTTTAGGTTATGACAAAATTGTATTTGACGAAACAGGCGTTTTCGAAGATTGGAAAAGCACAATGCCTGGTGGTGACAAAACATTTAGAAGAGTGCGTTTAGCACAATCTAACCAACCAGGAGGTGGATTTGCCAAGGTAATGGCTGATACTTATATAGAGCTTGCACAAGCTATTGATTACACACCTAAAAAAATCTATGCCGATAGGCTTTGGGGCGATATTGGCTTTGTGCATTTAGGCTTTGATGTGCGAGGGATGAAAGAATTAGGCAAAGATTTGGCTGAAAAAGGTTTTGGGTTTACGTGCGATACGGAGGACACCTTAGATATGGGTGGCACAACCCGTGTGCATTGCACCTATATTGAAGACCCAGATGGCACCCTAATAGAACTAATAGAAGTGTATAAAATTCCTATTATTGAAAAACTAGGCATATTCTTAAACTTAGAAAACAGAGACCCGCTAAAGCCCCTACCCGACTTTATGCTTAAAGCATTGCGTTTTGGTAGAATTAAGGATTAGTTAGATATACATGAAATTAGTTTTTCAATTTTCATATTTCATATTTATCCTCCGAAGTACTCTATACGTAGGAGGATTTCTCCTTTTCTTAGGCTGTGGCCCAGCAAATGATAACGAAGCATTTAAAAAGTTATCATCCAAAGACCAATATAAGTTTCAGAAATACTTAATTCAAGGTAGAGAATTATAC
>CAZQWZ010000090.1:1233-10204 GCA_964596935.1 uncultured Roseivirgaceae bacterium | reverse complement strand
CCTATTTGCATAGGCCCACTTTCTATATATGGGCACTGGTTAAAACAAATATCAAATTCTTTTACACTTCCATTTACTAATATTCCACTTGATATTGTAGGCAAGATTTCATTCAAGTTTTTTTCTGTTGTAAAATTAAGAGGAATAACCTTTAACCAAATTACCTCTGTAAAAAAATCACTCGCTTTAGAGGCATCAGGATCAGATATTTGCACTTGAATACATCGATCTTCATCGGTTACTGTATTTGCAAAAGTTACAAACAGTTCTTCCGTTTGATTAAATAATGGCTCTCCAAGTTTTCTTCCTGCAATTTCAGGGGGGGCTGCCACAGGGCAACTTCCTAAAACTAGCATCTGAAAATCACGAACCACCATACCTATCTTCTCTCCATCTCTAAACTCCTCGCATTTTACAGCAAAGGCATAAAGGCCTTCTTGTGTGGGTGTAACCGTTAAAAATCCCTCATTCGAAACAATCAAATCAGGAGATCCATTCATTATATTATTAATATTAAATGGCGATTGCCAAGCTACTTTGGGGTAAGGGGCAATACCAGGGCCATTGGCGGGTATTGCCACAGCGGCATGTGTACTTATGGGTGTTACCAATGTATAGGCTAACGAATCTCCATCTGCATCAAAGCCAGCAAAATCTACCCAGTAAGGTCTATTAGGGCAAGCATAATCGTTTAGTGGCGGAAATAGCTTTGGTGAAGAATTAATAAATGGTTCTCCATTTTTTACTACTGGAGGAAATTCTAAATAAAATGTTTGACCAGCATGTAAACCACCAGTTTGAGGATCACTGCTAATAATATTAGTGATGGTATAATTTCTACAGCACCTCTCCCAAGCGATATAGTATCCTTCAGGATCATTAAAAACATCATCAGGTAAAGTAATTGTATTTGTATAAATAATTTTATCTGTAATTATTTCCCCATTAGAGCAATCGGGCTGAAAGTACTCCACCCTAGCCTGACTCGCAAAAACAAGGGTAACATCCATCATTATGGCATCATCAGATTTACGATATATTCTTACATCAGCCTGAGAATCTAATGCCCCTGGATTGCCATTAATTACATCAAAATATAGATTAAGATTTAAACGATACGAGTTGCCTTCAATATGAAGCAATTCAAATTCGCCTCCCACAATATGTGATGCCCAAGCAGGTGTACTAATTAATAATGCAAGTAGAAGAAAACGTTTAAGCATAGGAAGTTAAATTAACTAACAAGTATATCGAGTTTAATCTTAAATTAAAAGCCCATTTGTTATACGAGATAATAAATAGGTGGGTTTAGCATAAAATTAATGCATAGAAACTAAATCTAGCTTTATTTTATATTCAAAAAACTACTTTTGTAACCGCATGAGAAAAAAGCCGATTTTTGAAAACGTATTAATAGAAGGTATTGCCGCTGAAGGAAAAGCCATTGCCCGAGTAGATAATAAAGTAATATTTGTTGCAGGTGTAGCACCTGGCGACATTGTTGACATTAGAGTTACCCGAAAAAAGAAAAGTTTTTTCGAAGGTGTTGCCATCCATTTTCACGAATACTCGAAAGATAGAGTGGATCCTTTTTGTGAATACTTTGGCACTTGCGGTGGATGTAAATGGCAGCATATACCTTACAGTCATCAACTTAAGTTTAAAAACCAGCAAGTTATAGATAGCTTGGTACGAATTGGCAAAATTGACTTACCAACAGCAAATCCAATATTAGCCTCTGCTGAGGAAACTTTTTACAGAAATAAACTTGAGTTTACTTTTTCGGATACGCGTTGGCTAACCCGAGAGGAAATTGACAATTCTGAAGAACTGAACAGAAACGGACTTGGTTTCCATATCCCAGGTAGGTTTGATAAAATTGTTGATATTGATAAATGCCATTTGCAGGCAGAGCCTTCTAATAAAATTAGGAATTGGGTTAAAGCATACGCTATAGAAAACAATTTGCCATTTTTTAATTTAATAACTCAAGAAGGCTACTTACGCATATTGATTATTAGAACTTCTTCTACCGGTGAAAATATGGTGATTTTACAAGTTGCAAAAGACAAGCATGAATGGCTTATTCCTTTGTTAGATAATTTGATTGAAGCTTTCCCAGAGATAAAGTCTTTAAACTATGTAATTAACAACAAACGTAACGAAACGTTTAACGACTTACCGGTTCATAATTATTCGGGCACTCCTTACATCGAAGAGGCTATGATAATTGAAGAGGGCAAGCCAGAAAAACTAACTTTTCGCATTGGGCCAAAATCATTTTACCAAACCAACAGCCACCAGGCGTACGAGCTTTATAAAATTACAAGGTCGTATGCCAGTTTAACAGGAAACGAATTGGTGTATGATTTATACACAGGCACAGGCACCATTGCCAACTTTGTTGCCCATCAAGCAAAAAAAGTTATTGGGTTAGAGTATGTTGAAGCAGCTATTGAAGATGCTAAAATTAATTCATCCATAAACAATGTTACCAATACGGATTTTTTTGCGGGCGATATTAAAGATTTACTAAATGATGAATTTATTAGTAAACACGGCAAACCGGATGTAATTATAACCGACCCTCCTCGTGCTGGCATGCACCAAAATGTGATTGATATGCTATTAAAAGTTGCAGCAAAAAAAATTATATATGTTAGCTGTAACCCTGCAACGCAGGCACGAGATTTAGCTCTTTTAGATGAGAAATATAAAGTTACTAAACTTCAACCTGTAGATATGTTTCCGCAAACGCACCACGTAGAAAACATTGCTTTATTGGAATTGAAATAGAAGTTTATGAAAAAAATACTTATTGGCTTCTTAGCTCTTTTATCAATTCTGCTTTCAGCTTTCTTTTTCTTTGTTTACCCTAAGTTTATGATAGTATCGGGCTATGCAGCAAAAAATATGTGCTCTTGTGTATTTGTTGCGGGTATGGAAGAAGAAAAAGTTACAGAGGAAGATCTAAATTTTGATATGCTAAGTTTAGCATCTACCGATGTAGATTATAGTGCAAGAACGGTAACCGCATCTGTTTTTGGATTAAATGCAAAAACAGCCTATTACAAAGAAAATACAGGCTGTATGCTCACAAATAAAATTAGTCCTGAAGAAATTTATCAATACAATCCAACTCAAAAATCAGTAAAATATGATTCGCTAGAAAATTGGTTTAGCTACATTGATACCGTTGAACACCTCTCAAAAGCACAGTTAACAAATTTAGATAAAGTGCTAAAAAAAGCATTTATCGAAAAAGACAGCAATGTGCATTTAAAGAATACCCGAGCTACTATTGTACTTTACAAAGGGCAATTGGTGGGAGAGCAGTATGCACCAAATTTTGATAAAAACTCGCGATTAATGGGTTGGTCTATGACCAAAAGCTTAACAGCTACTATGTTAGCAATGCTGGCAGATGAAGGCAAAATAGATTTAACCAAACCAACTAACATTTCTGCCTGGCAAAAAGACGACCGTAAACATATTACTTGGGTCCAACTACTGCATATGAATAGCGGTTTGCGATGGAAAGAAAATTATGCAGAAATATCGGATGCGGTAATAATGCTTTTTAATAGCGATGGAATTGGAGAGTATGCCACACAAATACCACTTGAACATAAGCCAAACCAACATTGGGAATACTCCTCTGGAACATCCAATATATTGGCAACGGCCATGCATTCCTATTTTAACTCAACAGATGAGTATATCGATTATATATACACCAACCTATTTTATAAAATAGGGATGTACAGTATGATAATCGAAACGGATGCCAAAGGTCTTTTTGTTGGCTCCTCCTATAGCTGGGCAACCGCCAGAGATTGGGCTAAAATTGGGCAATTATACTTACAAAATGGCAATTGGGCAGGGGAGCAAATATTAACTAAAAAATGGGTTGATTTTGTACAAGAAGAAGCCCCAAATTCAGACGGAATCTATGGAGGGCATTTTTGGCTTAATAAAGGCGGTCGTTATCCAGACCTCCCAAGAGATATGTACAGTTTAGATGGATTTCAGGGCCAACGAGTATTTATTATTCCATCTAAAGAATTGGTTATTGTTAGATTAGGATTGGCCTATAAAAGTGCTGATTTCGATTTTAATGGATGGGTAAAAGAAATAATAACGAGTGTTGAATAGGGGCAACCAAATTTGCGTTTGATTAATTAACTTTGCGTTTCTTAAAATTACAGCAGTTTATCTTATGCAAAACGAAAACAGCCCCGAACTAGACGGCAAATACCTTGGCACCATTTCAAACGACTTTATAAAAGTGTGCGATAATTTAAAAGAGGCTTCATACCATATCAGAGATAGAGAATTTTCTAAATACCCTATTTTCCCGATTAAGAAAAATGGTGATCCAGAAATAGGCCAACTACTCGTTGGCAGAAATGAAGCTAAAACCCAATGGAATTATAATGCTTCCTTTTTAGATGAATTTGTGCAGCGCAACTTAATATCTAAAGAAAAAGAAGCCGATTTTATTGCTAACTATAAAGACCCAGAGGAGTTTTGTTGCCTATTTGTAATGGATGGTGAATTTACAAGGTTCGTTTTTATTCCTTATCCTGAAGATTAATGAGCAACCATTTGCCTTTAAATACACACAACCTAATAATTGGCTATAAAGGCAAAAAACAAGAACCCATTGCAGGTCCTTTAGATTTCAACATACAAAAAGGCAAACTTTACGGACTTATAGGTGTTAATGGCATTGGTAAATCCACTTTAATAAAAACCATAAGTGGGTTGCTCCCTCCACTAGAAGGCCAAGTATTAATAAATGGACAAGATATATTCAAATTAAATGCCCAAGAAAGAGCTACCTATATTTCGCTCGTTTTAACCGATAGGTTTAATAGCGGATTAGCCACGGTTTTAGACATTATTAAAATGGGCAGATACCCATACACCAATTGGCAGTTTGCACTTTCTACCAATGATACCGAAATAATAAATTCAGCAATTAATGCAGTGGGGTTAGAAGATAAGAGAAACTCTCTATTTGAAGAATTAAGTGATGGCAACAAGCAAAAAGTGATGATTGCCAAAGCTCTAGCACAAGACACCCCACTTCTTATTTTAGATGAACCAACGGTTCATTTAGATATAAAAAATAGATATATCATTTTAGAGATGTTGCAAATTTTGGCACATAAACATCAAAAAACGATAATCTTCTCTGGGCATGATTTAGATTATATGCTCACGTTTTGTGATCAGCTAATGTTGATGACACCCCATAAATTAGTGATCGATTCGCCTTCTCAATTTATTAAAACAGATGCTATTTCGATAGCCTTTGATATGGATGCAAGTAAAATACAAGGGCTACATATAATTGATAAATAACCGTATGAAGATATTATCTCTTAGAAAAAACACAGGATTACAACAGGCTTTACTGATTCGTTTTGCCATTATAATGTTGATCTATTCTATTTCACGAATCGTATTTTTTGCTGCCAATTATAATATGTTTCAAGAAACCACTTTTACAGGCTTCTTATTTATTTTAATGGGTGGTTTAAAATTCGATTTATCTGCACTGCTATTTATCAATGCCATTTATATTGTTAGCCAGTTAATTCCGTTTCGATTTAGGTATAAAATAAGGTATCAAAAAATTACGAATAGTTGGTTTTTAGTTACCAATGCTTTTTTTATTGCTGTTAACACAGCAGATATCATCTATTATCGTTTTATTCTAAAACGTACAACCCTAAGTGTAATTGATAATTTCGCCTATGAAACTAATATGGGCGGCCTCTTTTTCCGATTTATTTTTATCGATTATTGGTATATAACCCTACTATCGATTGGCCTTATTTTTTTTATGGTATGGCTCTATCGAAAAACACCTATTGCTAAGTATAGCGAGCAAAAACCAGTAACCTATTACATTAGCCAAACACTGCTAATGCTTATACTTTTCTACTTTACAATAATTGGTATGCGAGGCGGATTTACAGGCACAACACGCCCTATTACACTAAATAATGCAGGCAGATATGTGGAGCAACCCAAAGAAATGGCAATAGTGCTTAATACACCTTTTACTATTTTTAAAACCTTAGAACAAAAATCGTTTACTAGGGTAAACTACTTTACCGAAGGCGAGTTAGAATCTATCTACACTCCTATCCATACTCCTAAACCAGCCCAACCATTTAGGAATAAAAATGTAGTAATTTTTATTTTAGAAAGTTTTGGAAAAGAATATTTTGGCGCATTTAATACATCATTGGATAATGGAAATTATAAAGGCTATACCCCTTTCATGGATTCATTAATCCAACATAGTTTATCGTTTAAATATTCGTATGCCAATGGCTGGAAATCAATTGATGGAATACCTTCTGTTGTCTCTAGTTTACCTTCCATTAATAATTCGTTTGTGTTATCAAACTACTCCACCAATATTACCTCATCACTTGCACTTGAGCTAAAAAAGAAGAACTACCAAACATCATTTTTTCATGGAGCACCCAATGGCTCCATGGGGTTTTTAGCTTACACCACGGTAAATGGCTTTACCGATTACTATGGTAAAGATGAGTTTAATAATGATGATTATTGGGATGGCGTATGGGGTATTTGGGATGAAGAATTTTTTCAATTCTTTGCCAATACCATGACCACGTTTGAACAGCCTTTTTTAAGCACTATATTTTCGGTTTCATCGCACCACCCATTTAAAGTACCCGAAAAATATAAGGATAAATTCCCGAAAGGAACATTGCAAATGCATCAAGTGGTAGGTTATACAGATTATGCCATTCGCAGGTTTTTTAAAACTGCTTCAAAAACGGATTGGTACAAAAACACCCTTTTTGTATTTACAGCTGACCACACCAACCAATCTGATTTTAAAGAGTATAAAACTAGTTTAGGCAATCGCTCGGTTCCCATCATCTTTTTCGATCCATCAGGTGAATTAAAAGGTATGAGTGATAAAGTAGCTCAGCAAATTGATATTATGCCCACCATTTTAAGTTACCTAAATTACGACAAACCTTATTTTGCCTTTGGCAACAATTTGTTGGATGAAAATGCATCTCATTTTTCAGTAAACACAACAGGCAATTATTATCAAATGGCAATGGACGATTACTTCATCCAATTTAATGGTACTGATAAACCACGCTTTTTTAATTTTAAAGAAGATGTATTCTTAAAAACTAATTTGGCAGATAAAAACTTACCTAAAATGGACAGCTTAACACAAAAGCTAAAAGCAGTAATTCAACAGTATAATAACCGCATGATTGATAATAGAATATCCTTAGAAACAAATTAAAAAGCTGTGTTCGAAGTAAAAAAAGCACACACCAATGCCTGCCTAGCCATCTGGCTGGCGAAAAACGTACTTTTAATTTCAAATGAATGAAAGTTTTAATTGATTTTGCGGCAATCTGTTATATAAGAAACAGATTGCCACAAATTTTTAAATAAAAATTTTCGCAAAGACGATTACTATGTTTAACGATTGTTTTTAGGAACTCAGGTTAGAAAGGGTTAACTACTTGTTCCAATCATTCAAATTCCAATCATAGTTGTAATACTTTACCTTATAATCGTTGCTAATGGGCTCTTTTAAATACTTGTTTAAAAAAGCTATTTTCTGAGATTTACTATTGCCAAAATGATGCGAATACCATTCGAAAATTTGCGACAATTGCACCTCTTTTTTTATGCGATCAATCCTGATAAAAGATGGGTCGTTAATCGAAATAATGGCTTGCTCTTTTAATTGCGCATCAATCGTTTTTGGTAAAAAAACATCATTGCTTAAAGGTGGGCAACCAACCGCAGCACACGACAATGCTAAGTGCAATCTTGCATCTTTAGATTTACCAAACAATATCTTTTTCTCTAAGTCATCAAGCCCTAAAGCAACGCTACCTATCGAAAAGGATTTATCAGAAAAAAAGCCTTTTACTTTTAACGGGCCTTCTATCGGGTAACGATTTACCACATTATTAATAGCCAAAATATTATAAGCATTTACAATAAATGCTACAAACTCATCGTCATTTAACGTTTTAAGCTCGGTATATTTTATCATCTCAACAACCTCATTCAACTTAGTTGGATCGGCCTTTAAAGCCGAATAATTAACCATACCATGCTTCACATAGGTTTTTAGAATATGATCTACACTCGAATAAAATTTAGAATTTTGAGCTTGAACAGCAACTGCACTAATTAATAGTACAGCTGAAAGAAAAAAAAATTTCATAATTTTTTATGTTTTAACATTTGTGAAGATATAACGCTGAGGGGAAATAATAGTTCAAATCAGTTTTTTATTTCCTTCAATAGCAAAATAACCAATTCTATAAAGTCAATGTTTGTCTTGAAAATGACAGAATGATTATTTTTAGCTGTAATTTGAATTATTTTTAATAAGTACCTGTTTAATAATCCACCTTAGACCTAAAACTTACACTTAAATGAATGTTGTTATAATTGGTAATGGAATTTCTGGCATTACAACGGCTAGGCATATTCGTAAATTAAGCGATCATTCTATTACTGTCATTTCCTCTGAATCCGAATACTTCTTTTCTAGAACTGCCTTAATGTATATTTATATGGGGCATATGAAATTTGAACATACTCAGCCTTACGAAAATTGGTTTTGGAAGAAAAATAAAATTGATTTAGTATTTGATAGAGTAACTGAAATTGATTCTGATAACCAGAAGTTAATTTTAAAATCGGGCAAAACCATTAGTTACGATAAGCTCGTATTGGCACTCGGCTCTACTCCCCGTAATTTGCCAACCAAAGGGAGTGATTTAAAAGGAGTACAACCTTTATACAGCAAACAAGATTTAGAACAATTAGATGATACTGCCAACGGAATTAAAAGTGCCGTTGTTATTGGAGGTGGACTTATAGGCATTGAGCTAGCCGAAATGCTGCATACTAGAGGTGTACATGTTAC
>CAZQWZ010000090.1:0-1133 GCA_964596935.1 uncultured Roseivirgaceae bacterium | reverse complement strand
CATTTAGAAACCAACATCCCTAATATTTATGCGATAGGCGATTGTGCCGAAATTAAACAACCCGAAGAAGGTCGTAGGGCAATTGAAGCTGTTTGGTACACAGGGCGTATGATGGGCGAAAGCCTAGCGCAAACCATTTGTGGCACACCAACTAAGTACGAGCCTGGCATCTGGTTTAATTCTGCAAAGTTTGTTGATTTAGAATACCAAGTGTATGGAGATGTGCCCACAACTTATAAAGGAGATTTAACCAGCGTGTTTTGGCAAGAAGAAACACCAGAACGAAGCCTTCGAATTGTGTACAGTAAATCCACCAATAACGTAAAAGGATTTAATGCCATAGGTTTACGGTTAAGGCATGAAGTATGCGATGATTGGATTAAATCAGAAAAGAGCATCGAATATGTTTTGTCCAATTTAGATGCTCTAAACTTCGACCCTGAATTTTGTAATACATATAGTTCACAAGTTAAAGCTCAATTTGAGGCTTTAGTATAACCACTTTTTAACATGAATAAATTAGGAACAATTTTAGTGGTTATTGGTTTTGGTATATTTTTATCAATCCCATTTTTAACACAGCATAACATCACCATTGCAATTATTGCAAAAGAGTTTGATTCTGAAGAAAAAGCAGTCATTGCGGCTCAATCTTATGCTGATCTTATTGATCATAATACCACAACTTGGAACTTGCTATCAACAACCGATAAGGCAATCGAAGCCATAAACAGTGAGGTTATTAAACGCTATGCATTTTCTGATACTGACATTACGAGATTAGAAAATCTAGCTCATAATAATTCTTTAAATGCCCAAAGTATAGAAGCCCTTTGGGGAGCTGAAACTTTTAAAGTACAAGCCTTTAAAAACTATGGAAACTGGTTATTTGATAGAGAGTTTGGCTCGGATGAAGAACTAGAATCAAACATTAAACAAGTAACTGATAACATTGCTTTATACGAAGTAACTCCAAAAAAAGGGATTGATAAATACGCAGCTAAATCGATAAAGTACATCATCGCAAAGCACTCTATTACAGGGCTTCTTAAAAACAACACTGTTTTATTTCTACTATTAACATTTGGGCTAACCGCTATTGGAGGGTTATTAATGCTACAATCATTTATGAG
>CAZQWZ010000089.1:0-10212 GCA_964596935.1 uncultured Roseivirgaceae bacterium | reverse complement strand
ACCATATAATTAATTTTAAAGAAGGAGATAAAATATATTTCTTTTCAGATGGATTTACTGACCAGTTTGGAGGTCCTAATCAATTAAAACTAGGTCCGAAAAGAACAAGAGAGTTGTTGCTAAGTAGTTCGCGTTTAACGATGAGTGAACAACTTGATGAAGTAAAAAACACTTTTGACACTTGGCAGGGAGATACCAAGCAAATTGATGATGTAATAATGATAGGCATAAAATTTTAAGAAATCGAAATGAGAGGAGATAGCAAATTTAACAACTCTGAATTCATGGACTTTGTATATTCTGTTCATGAAAACATGGTTGGCAACGACATTATGCTCATATATGAGGGTGAAGTAAATCAAGATATTACCAAAACATTTACCTCAATGACTCAAAAAAATTTAGAAGAAGGAGAAGCTAGCCTTCCTATAAAGAAAAGAGTTTATCATGTTATGGTAGAATGTTTACAAAATATTGGAAAACATACCGACAATATAGAATCTGGGCTTCCTGAAATTCCTGGAACAGGAATATTTATGGTTAGCAAATCTACAGATGGTTATTTTGTTGTTACAGGCAACCCTGTAGCTAATACTAGAGTTGCAGCAATCACTGAAATGATTGAAACCGTTAACGGTATGGATAGAGATGAAATTAAAGCCTATTACAAAAAGAAAATTTTAGAGAGCCGAATCTCAGATAAAGGAGGAGCTGGATTAGGATTTATTGACATTGTAAAAAAAACAGGTAACAAAATAGAATTTCACTTCAGGAAAATTAACGATATTGCATCGTTTTTTATAATGAAAACCTATATTAACTAAGATTAAAATGGACGCATTAATAATAGAAGGAACGGACGACACCCCTAAAGTAGTTTTAGACCCCGCTAATAATAACTTCGAATTTTCAGGCAAATCATTACCTGAAGATGTTACTACATTTTATGGCCCAGTAATGGATTGGCTAGATGGATATGCTGAATCACCTAATTCAAAAACTATTGTCGTATTTAATTTGGTATATTTTAATACAGCTTCATCTAAATTAATCCTAGACATATTGTTTAAACTCGAAGAGATTTTTGATGATAGCAACGATATTTCTGTTGAATGGCATTATCAAGAAGAAGATGAAGATATGGAAGAAGCTGGAGAAGAATATGCGGATTTAGTGGAAATGCCTTTAGAACTTAAAAGTTACGAATAGTAATTCAAATTATTTCATTTCATAATAAAACACAAAAGTGCCTCGTTATAAACATAATAGGCGCTTTTTTACGTTCTCTAGGTATTAATACTGATAAAGAGCTAAGACTAAACATGAGTGAGTTATGGGAACAAATAGCTATGAATAATTGTTTAAAATGTCTATACCTTTGAATTACTAAGAAAGAAAAAACCCAAATAAAATGAAAAAAGCACTTCTATTAATCGCGTTTGTTGCAACTGCTATGGCATTCAGTTCTTGTACTTCATACACTTGCCCTACTTATTCTTTAGAAAATACTCAAGGCGCTCCAACAGAGCTAGTTCAAGAGAATTTATAATAAGAACACCCTGTATTAAATTTATTAATAAGACGAATTAGTCTGACGTAAATCTTATTAATAAGTATTTTCTCCCCTACAGTTTAACTCTACACTAGAGTTAAACAATCAAGCTAATTTTTAAGCATACCTTTGTTGAAAAAAGAAATTGGCTGTTTTATATCAATATTTTAAAAAAGAAATTGACTCCAACAAAATTTTGGTGCGAATCAATCCTTCAACACTTGAAGGGATAGAACTACTTGTTTCAGAAACGGGAGAAGTTTCTGAAAATAATAGAAAATTTGACTCTGAAATCTACAATGATCTTGAATTTGACAAATTCACAGAATCGAGTCCTCTCGAATTCAATTTATACCTCTCTGGCATCACAAAATAAAAGCAGGTTTTATTAAACTTTTGATAAAACTATTTAACTTTGCACTGGCAAATCGGTACGACTAGCTCCTGTCGAACTCCCCCAGGTCCGGAAGGAAGCAAGGGTAGGTGGTTGTAGCAGTGCGATATTCGATTTGCCTTTTTTATTTTCTAACCTTTTCAACTTTATAATCAACGTGAAATTTTTTATTGATACCGCAAATCTTCAAGAAATTAAAGAAGCCTATGACCTTGGCATTTTGGATGGCGTAACCACAAACCCATCATTAATGGCCAAAGAAGGCATTAAAGGAGCCGAAAATATTAAAACACATTATAAAGCAATATGTGATATTGTAGATAATAATGTAAGTGCAGAAGTGATTGCTACTGATTTTGAAGGAATGATTAAAGAAGGCGAAGAATTGGCTGCGCTAGACTCTAAAATTGTTGTTAAGGTTCCTATCATAAAAGAGGGTGTTAAAGCCATTAAATATTTTTCCAATAAAGGTATCCGTACCAATTGCACCTTAATTTTTTCTGCAGGGCAAGCCCTACTAGCGGCTAAAGCAGGCGCAACTTACGTATCTCCATTTATTGGTCGCCTTGATGATGTTAGCCAAGATGGCACAGAGTTAATTGAGCAAATAGTACATATTTTTAATAATTACGAATATGAAACGCAAGTACTTGCAGCTTCTGTTCGCCATACCATGCACCTAATACAATGTGCCGAAATGGGAGCACATGTGGCCACTTGCCCTCTTAAAGTAATTACAGGATTATTAAATCACCCATTAACTACCAGTGGATTAAATACTTTTCTAGCAGATTATAAAAAATCTCAGGCATAAAAATGTACATAATCAAGATTAAGGGAAAAGCTAAAATCCCTGATTTTATTCAACTAAGAGATGATCAATTTATTCTTATTGGGTACTTCAGAGCAGACCGCCCTTTAAGATATCTTGAAAAATATAACTTAGAAGAACACAAAGAAAATTTGCAAACTCTAATAAATGAGTTACCTTTTGGAAAACTTACCAAATTGAACTTTTTATGAGTTTTTCTACTGGCCCTATAGTAAATGTTTCTGATACTAGCATTTTTCAGGAAAATGAAACAATTCTTAGCAACATAAATTTTAGCATTAATAAAAGTGAGTTTGTTTATTTAGTTGGGCAAACAGGAAGCGGAAAATCATCTCTTCTAAAAACACTTTACGCTGATATTCCTCTGAGGTTAGGAGAAATAGACATTGCAGGTTTTTCAATCAAAAATCTTAAATCGAAGCAGGTGCCTTTTTTAAGAAGAAAGTTAGGCATCATATTTCAAGACTTCGAACTTTTTAACGACCGCTCAGTATCAGATAATTTAGAATTTGTTATGAAAGCTACGGGCTGGAAAGACAGATCTAAAATAAAGAAACGAATAGCCGAAGTGTTAATGCAAGTGGGATTAGGAGCCATTAGCTCAAAAGCACCTTACCAGCTTTCTGGAGGTGAACAACAACGGGTTGTAATTGCAAGAGCTTTAGTAAATGAGCCTGAAATTTTATTGGCAGATGAACCTACAGGCAATCTTGACCCCGAAGTTTCTCAAGGAATATTTGATTTGTTTAAGCAAATAAACACAAGTGGAACAGCCATATTAATGGCCACACACGACTTTAAACTTATTGAAAACAACCCTTACAGGATGCTTACTTGTGCTAATGGCAAGCTACAGGATAGCGAAGCTAATCTGCGTATTCTAATTTAGCATTTCCATAGGATGATTTAATAGAAACGATCCTATTCCCTGCCCTTGACTTATCGCCTATTATTCCTTTATAATAACTATGTTGAGCTTTTTCTCTAATTTGAGAATAATCGAACGGAATTTCTCCCATTTTTAAGGTGCAATAGGTCATCTCTGCCTCAATGGTAGCTCCAAATCCTTCTTCAAAATTTAACTCGATGGCTTCATATTTTGCCGCTATATTAATTTTTTCAAAATCCTTAGAAATCCACCTAACCTTCACTCCTCCTGCAAAATCAATTTCTTTATACAACCTTCCAATAGTAACATTACCATACTTAGATGTACCCTTTAATTTACCTAACGATTTTACTTTAAAATTTCCATAGCGGTTTTCAATGCTTACTTCTTTAGCATTTTCAGCATCAATATTAGAATAGTTATTAACCATTTCAACCGTTCCAATACTTTCAAATGATAAATTAGAATAGCTAATATTCATGCTGCCACTCTGCATTCCTTTTATTTCGCCATTGCCATAACTAACTTTTAGCGTAGTGTTTCCTGTGCCCTCTCCTGCTTTTATGTTGCCATAGGCGATTTTAAAGTTATTATCACCCGTATTATCTGCAATGTAAAAATTACCATAACTATTTTTGATAGAATATGCTAACGACTTAGGCGCCTTAATCCAGTATTCGATTTTCAATCGATCGCCTGATTTATTATTGATAGATCCATCAATGTTGGTTCTAAAACTTAGGGATTCAATATTGCTATCATCGATACTAATAGAAATTTTATCCAACATTTGTTGAGCTAATTTCTCAGTTCTTTTTTTAACTTCAATTACAACCTTAACTTCCACTTTTTTTGCATCCCATGTATCAATATGAATATCTCCATATTTGCCATTTATAGAGAAGCTTCCATTGCCAGATACTGTATAGCTCTTTTCAATCTTTTTACTTACTTCATTTTGTGCTAATAACACGCTTGATGTTGCTAATACTAAAACGATGATTACTAATTTTTTCATTTTCTTTTTATTTATTAGGCTTACCCATTTAAAGCATAGAAAATATATTTGAATTAAATAACATCAAATATATGGTCATCCTTAATTTATTTCAGGATCTAAGGATACCTTTTGACTAGGTTCTGAAATAAATTCAGAATGACGTGTTTATTAGCCTATTCGTGACTTATATGGGTAACCCTATTATTTATAATCTATATTTCAAGAAATTTTTCTTCGTCACTTTCAATTGATTCTAATATTTCAATCTGCTTGTTCAATAGATTCACTCTTGACCGTAAATTTTGAACTAAGGCATCCAATATTTCAGTACTTTGGTTTTTAGAATACTCACCTTTCAGTTTCGCATAACTTAGATCTAGCGTTTTCCAATCCAATTCAAAATCACTCTTTATCTCAGGATGTGTATTGGCAACCAGTGTTACCAATTGTTGCCTTTCATTTATTACAGAGGTATAATATTTTTCAGTAGCTATAAACTCTGAATCATATACCACTTTATTATGCTGAACAATCGAATATTTATTTGCGTAAAAGGTTATCCCAACAGAAAAAATAAATAATATGATTGCCGCAACTCTCCAAAAAATCATTTTTGTGGTGGCATTTTTCGATGCTTCAAGTTTAATTTGCACACCTTCCCAAAGTGAATCACTTGGAGTTAATGAATCAAACTCACCTTTATGATTTTTTGCAAATTTTTCTAAATTATCCTGCACATCCTGTTTCATAACCAGTTATTGATATGTTTTCTTTCAATTTTCTTTTTGCTCTATTATACTGCGATTTTGATGTAGATACACTAATATCTAACACCTCAGCAATCTCCTTGTGGTCATAACCTTCTAATAAATAGAGGCTCAAAACCAACCTATACCCTGTTGGTAGCTGCGTAATTCCTTTTTTAATTTGTTCAACTACCAATTCCTGATTATTAAAATCAACCCGTTCTTCTACGGGCCAGGTAGTAGTATCCGTCAATTCCTCAAAATCAATCTTCTTCGATCGTAAATAATT
Source organism: uncultured Roseivirgaceae bacterium (assembly GCA_964596935.1). Taxonomy (GTDB): domain Bacteria; phylum Bacteroidota; class Bacteroidia; order Cytophagales; family Cyclobacteriaceae; genus JAKISE01. Next base: position 4,510 of record CAZQWZ010000089.1, on the reverse strand, counting down.
GAGGCACGTATTAATAACTATCCGTTTTAACCAAGATCCAAAAGAGGCTGTACCCTTATAAGATCGTAGATTTTTGAAAGCACTCACAAAGGAATCCTGAAGCAAATCTTCCGCTTGTTCTACATCATTGCAAATTCTAAATGCTACGTTTAGCATTGCTTTAGAATACAAACTGTAGAGTTTATACTGTGCAACTCTATCGTTTTGCAAACAGCCTTCAATTAAGTCAGCATGAATATTTATTTGTTTTGCTTCCAATTATATTATTCTACTAAAAAGACAGCATCAATCAAAAATGGTTGCTTCTAAAGCAAAAAAACTTTCAAAATCATATAACACAGATTTTAAAAGTTTTAAACTCTGAATATGTTAGTATTATTTTTCCAATTCTTCTAGGCTAGATTTAGCTAATTGAAAATCTGGAGATATAGCTAAAGCCGCATTAAATGCTTGTTTTGCCAATTCAATATTACCTGCTTCTTTGTTAACCAACCCTTTCAGGGTTAGTACCGCTACTCTCATAGGATATTCTTTTGACGAGTTATTTTCATCAGAAAAAACAACAGTCGCATTTTCTAACTCTATATTTTCTAAAAGAATATCAACATTAACAGTACACTCTGCATACTTTTTTAAATCATATTGCAGAAATGCCATTTTATATAACGAATTAAGATTACTAGATATCATATATAGCTTTTCATAATTAGGCAAAGCCTTATCTTTTAAACCTAGATTTTCAAAGGCAACCGCACTCAATTCAAGGGCACCGAAGTGGTTAGGATTAAATGCCAAAATATCTTTGCAAGCAAAAATGGTTGACGGGTACTGATTTGCATCAAAGTAGATATACGCCAAATTATACCTAAGTGAATCGTTTTCAGGCTCTAATAAAATCAAATTATATAGAGCACTTTTGGCTTCTGCAAAATCATTATACTGAATGGCCATTCTATAATGGGCATCGTATAACCAATATAAGGGAGACTTATCATTTGCTTCCTGTTCCGCTTCTTGAGCCAATAAATTTACTGAGAGTGACAATGTAATTAGTAACAAACTAAATTTTAATTTCTTCATTATTTTATTTTTCTAATCTTTACTTAAACCGTGTTTAGAGGCTAATTTAATCATCAATTTAGTTGCCTCTTCTTTGTTATTTTTAATCTTTCCATCTAAGATGGCTTCTTTAATTTCATCTTTTATTACCCCAACTATACGAGAAGGCTTTAGGCCAAATGTATCCATAATCACTTCTCCTGTAACAGGCGGCTGAAAATTAGATAGATGATCTTTTTCCTCTACTAGGGCTAATTTCTCTTCAACCTTAATAAAATTATTAAGGTACTTTTTAACCTTTACATCATTTTTAGAAGTTATGTCTGCCTTACAAAGCATCATTAACGCAGTTAAATCTTTTCCCGATTCAAACAATAATCTTCTAATGGCTGAATCTGTTATATTATTTTTAACTAATGCAATCGGTCTTAAATGTAAACGAACAAGCTTTTTAACAAATTGCATCTTATCATTCAACGGCAGTTTTAATTGCTTAAAAATAGCAGGAACCATCCTTGCCCCTTTGTCTTCATGCCCGTGAAATGTCCACCCCACTTTAGTATTAAACCTTTTGGTTGCTGGCTTTGCAATATCATGCAATATTGCAGCCCACCTAAGCCATAGATCATCAGACACTTTTGCCACATTATCTAACACTTGAAGCGTGTGGTAAAAATTATCTTTGTGCGATTTTCCATCTCTATTTTCAACCCCATGTAAATCAACCATTGCAGGAAATATTTTGCCTAAAAGGCCAGATATAAATAGAAGTTTAAACCCATAAGAAGGCTTTGGCGATAAAATTATTTTATTTAATTCATCTGTAATTCGTTCTTGCGAAACAATAGATATACGGTCTAAATTGGAAGATATGGCATCAAATGTATCTGCATCTATATCAAAATTAAGCTGACTGGCAAACCTAATTGCTCGCATCATTCTTAGTGGATCATCTGAAAAGGTAATATTGGCATTTAGAGGGGTTTTAATTAACTTTTTCTTTATATCAGCTACACCATTAAAAGGGTCTATTAACTGCCCATACGAACCCCTATTTAAGCTAATAGCTAGTGCATTAATGGTAAAATCTCTGCGGTTTTGGTCGTCTTCTAACGTGCCATTTTCAACAATCGGGTTACGAGAATCTGACCTGTATGATTCTTTACGTGCGCCAACAAATTCGAGTTCAAACTCATCGGTTTTAACCATTGCTGTACCAAATGATTTGAATACTGTAAGGTTGCTTTTAGGAAAATTTCTACTTACTTCTTCCGCCAATTGAATACCACTTCCAACGCATACAAAGTCAATATCTTTAGATTCTCTTTTAAGAATCAAATCTCTCACAAACCCACCAATTACATAGGTTTCCAATTGCAACTTTTCTGCTGCATCTTGTACGCTTTTAAATGTATTAGTATTTAATACTTGAGAAAAATCCATAAATCCAACTATTCCGTTTTGCCTGTTATTAAACCTGAAGGTTAAGTTCTAAGTAATACAGCTAAAAGTACTTATTATTCCATTAAAACACCCCTACAAGTCATTCCGCAGGAATCCTAGCCATGTAGCCAGTTACTATAAGTGGCAAAGATTTCTCCGTTGCACTACGAAATGACGCTCTTTGAGTTTTTAGCAAATAACAATATGTGTTTATCCTAAAATACAAAATTGCTGTACTATTTAGAACTTAACTAACCTGAATTATGCAATAGGTCTTCTATTACTAATGCAAACTACTGCAAATCAGTCGTTTTACTAAGTTTATCTTCTTAACCATAGCAAGATAAACTACTGATTTATTGCAGTTTGCATTCTCATTACGAACCCTATTACATAAATCGGGTTAAAAGCAACTACAAAAATAGCTTTTTTGTATTGATAACTTATTAGGAGATAGACCTGTTAGAAAATAAATTAATTTTTGCGAAAAATATTTGCTCCCACACTTGATTTTCTATTGAAAGTTGGGCAAGGAAGAATTTTATTCTTTCTACTTACTTTTCTAGGGTGTGCAACTAACTCAAATTCATAAATAAGAGAGACTTCGTGTGCACCACCTGTTCTGGCAGATAGCTCTGAAATGGTAAAATCGTAACTATAACCAAATTCAAAATAGCTAAACAATAAACCCATTGTAAAAATAGCAGCATCACTTGTTGGCTGCCCGTTAAAATCTTTAACAAAAGGCACACCTCTATAATAAAGCCCTATTACAATTGGTGCCACCGTATAATGTAACCCCACATCTAACTGGTGCGTACCGCCTTGAAAACGGTACATAAAAGACGGAGAAACAGAAGATATTTGTTGCGTTCTGTGGTTATCTCCATAAATAGGAATTCTTAACCCACCATGAATAATCAATTTCATGGGCAAAGGGCTTGCTCCATCAATAATAGATACATTAGGTTGATTTAAGTGATAAACAGACGCCCCCAACCAACTAACGCCACTGTACATTAAAATACCTGCTCCTGTATCAAATACTTGAATCTGATTTAATTTAGCAACATTGGGATCTAATGAAGGAGGCAGGTTTCCATTACTATAATCTAATTGATCTCCAAAAAGTAATTTATTTGCATCAAACGAATTAAATGAATACCCAAAATAAATACCGGGTGAAACCACCCAATTGCCCACCATTATTTTATACGAATAGTTAAATCGGGCGGTAGTGTTTTTCATATCGGCAGAACCTGCTTTATCGGCAATTACTTGTAACCCAAATCCACTTTTAAGCTCTGGTCGCCAAAAATCATACGAAAACGCCATCGTTTGAAAAGCCTGTGGTAAATTAGGCCACTGAACTCTTCCGTTAAATATAACTCTATGTGTTGCTGTTGATCCTGTAAAGCCAGGATTTACACTTAGTGGAGCCGCATTAAATTGCGAAAATACAGGACCAATTTGAGCCTGTAACGTAAAAGCTACTAAAAACACTACTACAAATGCGGCTATCTTTCTTTTCATCTTTACAAATATATACATTCTATCGAATCAAGTTTATATCACCTACAATGGTAGTTTGTTCACCAGATAAATATACAAGTTCTAACTTATACACATAAACACCTGCGGCCATTAATTTTCCAGTATTATAATGTCGTCCATTCCATCCTACTGTTTTATCATTGCTTTCGAACAATAAATGTCCCCAACGATCAAATACTTGCATCATAAATCCATCATCTCTTACACCTTTAATACGAGGTAAGAATGTAGTGTTAGAACCATTAGAAGAACCAGGAATAGGCGTTGACCCATCGCCAGACCCAGGGAAAAATCCATTAGGCACATCAGAAGAGCCGGACTCTACCACTGTAACGGCCTTTTCTAAAATTGTAGTATCACTACAACCTGTATCTGTATTAGTTGAGATTAATGTAATATCATACACGCCAGGATCTGTATATTTAAATGAGGGTTCAAATTCTTCTGAATCAAA
>CAZQWZ010000088.1:0-10237 GCA_964596935.1 uncultured Roseivirgaceae bacterium | reverse complement strand
CAGCTGTATTTACTTTAATAATGTCTAAATTAAACTCAATAAGATCATGAATACTCACATAAGAAAAAGAGAAAGCCGTTTTCTTCTTTTTATTATAATAGTTTTCAAATTTTAAGCCTACTAGTTCAGCTTTTGAAATAGATACCGAATTTTGATCTAATAACTGTGTTGATTCTGTATTTACTATTGAAATATTCATCACTGTTTCCGATTTCACATTTACATGAATCGTTTCAATAATTTGATTTCGCGCCAATTGATTTAACTGTTTATAAATAGGAACTAAGCTTTGCTTTTTGCCTACAAGCTCCGAGCTTAACCCTACAATAAACTGATCTGTAGGATATTTAGATTCACGTTGATATGGATCTAGCCAATAAGGAGCATCTTTTTGAGCAAATGCGGCATTTATAAATCCAAGGAGGATAACTAATAGTAAAAGCTTTTTCATAATTAAGTATAAAAATTAAGGTTGGCTAGAAATTACTCTAACCAACCTCTAACAGTAATTAATTTCGTCATTCCTGTGCAGGCAGAAATATGTTTAAAGGTAAAACAAATCCTTTGTTAAGGATTACTGCCTGCGCAGGAATGACGTGTATATACCAGATTAGAGAGACTTACTAGTCCCACTTCATTAGTTTCTCCAACTTATCATGAGCTATGTCGGTTTCTTCTTCTAACCTCTTAGTAATAGCTCTTTTGGCAACATCATTAGCTTTTTTAGAGTTGTATGCCATTCGAACAAAAACTTCTACATTTTTATTCTTAAGCGTTCTATAAATTTCAAAAAGAGGAATTGTTCTACCTAATTCTTGTGCTATAATGTTTTTAGCAGCGGCCACAGTTTTAGTAACCGAAGCTGCTTCTTCAGCATTAAACTGCTGGTTGGCAATACTACTTTCGATTAAAGCAGCTACTTGTGTAGAAATAGAACCTGCTAATTCTAATTTAGCCAATTCAGTTGCTTGCAGTTTTGCAGCCGACTGTGTGTTAGCAACAGAGTTACCCGAAGCAACGATGTATAATGGGTACCCATCTTCATCAATTTCATATTGACGAATCCAGGCAGTTTCAATCTGCTTTTCCATTGGCAATGCACCAGGAGAAACATGATACCCTTGCTTTTTAAACGATTTGGCCTCTTTTCTAGCCCCTTTTACTGCTTTTTTCTTAATCTCTTTTTTTCCTGCTTTTTTAGCATCTTTAGTCTGTGCTACAGTTAATGTGCTAAAAGCAAATAAAATTGCTAATGCAAGTGTCAATGTTTTTATAAGTTTCATAATTGTATTTGTTTACGTTTTTAAAATTACATTATTTATTTAAATTAATTATTGTTAATCTGCTTATTGTACTTGGTTTTTGAGTGGTAGGGTGTTGTGCATTATTTGTTAACTCAATGGTTCGCTCTGATATGTAATAATCAAGCTCTCGTAAATAGATTGTGCCATCAGGTTTTATATCTGCCTTACCATTTTTTAATCCTTCTAACAGTGCTAAGGTAAACGCCCCATGTTCCCATTCTGAGCTTTCCAAAGCGGTTTCGTTACCAGTTGAAGCTGCCATAATAACCACGCCATTTTCATCACTTGCGGTTTCTCTTACTGCCTCGGTATTATCAGAAGGGTAGTCTGCCATATTAACTCCCAACTGCCCGCTTTTACAAGCATCTATAAAAACCAATACATTCGATGGCAAATTGCCCAGCAGAGAAGCAATATCCTCCCAACTAACAAGCGTATTTTCAATATTGCTAAGGTCACTATCGTGAGGCATAATGTAAAAATGACCATCATTATTTATGCCATGAGATGCAATAAATACTAATACCATATCTTTTGGCTTTACTTGCTTATCTAACGATTCAAATGCCTCTAAAACAGCTAGTTTGGTTGCTTTTTCATTTATTAGTTTTGATACCACAATTTCTTTATAAACCGATGTTCCTATACTACTAAACACTTCAGCTACCGATTCGGCATCTTTATCTGCAAAATTTAAGTCATATTCATCATTGGCATAATCAGAAATTCCAACACTTAATATATATAAATCAGGCCTATCGGAATAATTTATAACTTCCAACGATCGTCCTGCCCCATTATTATCAACTCCAACTAGGTTTATTACTCTTTTCTCCGATACTACCTTAGCATCTTCGTTAGCTACAAAAATCCTGATCTCATTAATATCATTGAGTAAGATAATTTCCTGCTCAAGTAAAACATCAAACTCTCCAACCGATTTAGGTATGGCTACGCCCCGTGTTTTTGTAGAAGGCCTTCCATTAACCAATATTTTAACAGTTTTTAATTTAGTGGTAGATTTTATAATTGCTTTAATTATTATTTTAGATTGACCTTGTTCAGTTACTAATAATTCAGGAGTTAACCAATTTACTACAGGAGCACTTTTAATACTGTTTTTCCTTTCTTCAATTGCTTCTTCTTCAACTTTTTCTTGTACTGCTATTTCTTCTTTTAATTTCTCTTCTGCTATTGAAAAACTACCTAGGCTTAAAGTTTGTTTTACAATGGATGGTTTATGAAATTTTGTAGCAAAAACACTGCTTTTGTAGAAATTAGACATTGTATTAATATCCGTATCTTCTTGCCAACCCATATATTTTTCACCACCACTAGAGGCTTCGTAATATCCTTGCGGAGTCCAACAAATCCACTCATTACCAGAAGCTAAAAATACAGAAGCCAGCAATTCACTAGAGCTTAAGTTCCAAATTCTGATTGATTGATCAGAGCAAATGGCTGCAATTTTATTAGTGGAAGTTGTAATCGAAGTAATTGCACCACTAAATCCTTTTAGTTCTTGCTTAAACTCACCATCTCTAGTATATAGTTTTAAAGAGAAATCGCCACCAACGGCAATTGTTTCATCATCTATTATGGCATACGATCGCAAGCGTCCATCAATTCTAGGGTTCATTTTTACAGAGCCTTTGAAACCCGTGCTTAACGTATATTTATCAAATACAGATAATGAATAGCCTCCCTCTTCGTGTAAGTCTGTTTTATAATTAACACCCTTTTTAACCTCCCATAAATACCTAAAATTGGTTAAATCTATTCCTGCAGAATAGCCTTTGCCATCAAAATCAAAAACTAAATTTCCTGTGTCTGATAAGCCAATTTGTTTGGGTTGATTTGCTTTATTTCTGAATACCGTAATCGGATTATTCGTATTTAGATCATACACTATTATATTGCCTTTACTACCCCCTGCAAATGCAACTAAATTATTTGTAGAAATAGCCGAAGCTGAAACAGTTGAAAAAGGAACTAGAAAAGCATCTTTTACAGCAGAATTGATAAGTGAATATTTATATCCTTTAGAAGCTGAAATAATTACATCATCACCCGAAATGACAATATCATTTATGGGTTCATCAATAGATGCTAAATACTTACTAAAAGTGCCTCTGTTATCCCAGATAATTGCTTTGCCTTTATTTCCACCAGAAATAATCCATTTGCCATCCGAAGAAAATGCACAACTATACACTTTATCAATATGCATTCGCATATCAATGGGGTCTTTACCCTTTTCTAAATCCCATAGTTTAAGAAATCCATCATAGGAAGCAGACACCAATTTCTTGCCATCTGGCGAAAATGAAATGTCATATACTTGTGCTTTATGTTCAATTAAATTTTTCTTTAGTTTCCCTACCATCTGGGCATTAGCGTAATTCATTTCCCAAAGATTAATCACGCCATTAGCATCGGAACTAGCCAATTGCAATCCATCTTTAGAAAACTCTATGCTTGTAACCACATTTGTATGACCTTTTAGAATTACTACTTTGGATGACTTCTTAAGATCAACAATTCTAATTTCATTTTTTTTAAAATATCCGCCAATAGCTAAAAAACGATCATCAGGAGAAAGGGCTAATGCATAGATTGCACCTTCGGATTCTACTCCTGCAAAAGTTCGTAAAGTACGATCTAATTGCTTCTTTTCAACATCCCAAACTCGAATGGTTTTATCATCTGAAACCGAGGCCAAATACTTACCATCTGATGTAAAAATTATATCATTAACCACTCCATAATGAGCTTGAGGGTCAATTACTAACCTAGTTTGTGCAAATAAATTAGCAGAAACAACGAAGGAAAATAATAAGATAAGACTAAAGTTCTTCATAACGTAAAAGGACTATTACAAGTACCGTACCATAAAGCTACAATTGATTGTTGAGTTAATGAAATTGCTTTAAATAGTTTCTAACTGATTACAAAAAATAGAACAAAACAAAAGCCACAAATGCACGAATAATTATTCGTGCATTTGTGGCTTTGCAATTATTTAATCATCCTTCTTCTTATCCTTCTTTTCTTCCTCCTTTACTAAATCACCATCTTTTAAGCGCTTAGAAACCGCTATAAATGGCCCGATAATTACTAGGGTAGAATCACTTAATTCGCTTAAAATTTCAATATTTTCATAATCGCTTATGCCTGTTTCAACTTTAATGATTTTGGCTACTCCATTATCATTAATAAAAATAACTTCTATTTTTTCTTCGTCTTTATCCGTATCCTCTTTCTTCGTATCTCGATCTCTATTACCTCCTCTTGGGCCTCTTCCTCTTACCTTTTTAGTTTCTTCCTCGCCTTCAACTTCCTCCTCCGATTTGGCAGATTCTTCTAATTCACTGGCTTTTCTAACGGTAACAGCAGCCAACGGCACTGTTAAAATATTAGCCTTTGTTTTGGTAATTATATCAACACTTGCCGTCATACCTGGTTTAAACGGATGGCGATTCCCATCTTTCTGTAAATCAGCATAAGAAGAGGGCAAAATTCTAATTTTCACTTCAAACTCGGTTACTGCATCGGCAGATACATTTTCTTTGGCTGTATTGGCTATTTGCGTTACTATACCCTTAAACTTTTTACCGAAATGCGTGTAAGCATCCACATCAATAATTGCCGTATCTCCAATCGAAATTCTGATGATATCATTCTCATTAACATCTACACGAACTTCCATATTATTTAAATCGGCTATTCGAAGCATTTCAGTACCTGCAAACTGAGATGTGCCTACTACTCGTTCGCCTTTTTTTACCACTAGCTTAGATACAATTCCACTAATGGGAGACACTACTATTGTCTTCCGTAAATTTTCTTTTGCATCATCTACTGCGGCTTTGCTACTTTTTACAATGTATTTAGCCGATAAAACGGTTGCTTTAGCTGCGACAAGGTCGTTTCTTGCTATTTTAAAATTTTGTTTAGATATTTCCCAATCGGACGTTGAAATAACTTCTTCAATATGTAATTTCTCATTTCGTTGGTAATCTAATCTAGCTCGTTCAAAGGTGGCTTCAGATCTTGCTAAACTAGCGTTGGTAGAAAGCAAGTTAGCTTTTTGTTGATTTAAACTAGCTTCTGCTCTTTCTACCGCAGAAATAAAATTATCAGGTCTTATTTTTACAAGCACCTGATCTACGGTAACAGAATCACTTTCTTCTACATTTAATTCCATTATTTCCCCCCCAACATCAGGGCTTAATTTTACTTCATTAACAGGCTGAACCTTTCCTGAAGCACTAATTTTTTCAACAATTGTTAACGTTTTAGGAAAATCGACCGCAACCGCAATCTCCTTTTTATTTGATTTTTTTAATACAGTTACAAGTATTACTAATCCAACCAATACTGCTATTAGTATGTATATAATTTTGTTGGATTTCTTTTTTTTCTTAGCCATAGTTAGGAAAAGGTTAATTAGTTAAAGTTCAATAGGTTTTCCTTGATAAAAATCAAGAATTTTTAATCTAAAAATAAAGCTATATTTCGCTCTTAATAAATCTGATTTCGCTTGAAATAAGTTGTTTTCGGCCACTTGGTATTCGGTATAGTTGGCAGCACCATTTTCGTAACGTTGTTTAGTTGCTCTAAACGATTCTTCTTGTGCTTCTACCCTTTTAAAAGAGCTTACATAGGATTTTGCAGCACTCAATGCATCATTGCTAGATGTTTCAATGGTTTGCCTTAATTGCTGGCGCACTTGTTGCGCCTGAACCACGGCACGTTCACGTGTAATTTTTGCACGTTGAACAGCAGCATTAGCTTGGTAATTATTAAAAATAGGTATGCTTAAACTTAGGCTTACTGATTGACCAAAATTGTCTCCTAATTGTTGCCCTGTTGGGTAGTCAAATGTATCTCTTCCTTCTATGGGTGTTACTACCATAGGGCCTGCAGATGATCCAACAAATCCAATTGGAACATCGGTAAAAGTCCCGTTTGTCTCAGATAAGCCTCTATCTGCAATAATTGATGAATAGTTAGTATTTACTCCTGCATTTAAACGTAAAGTAGGCAGGTAACTACCTTTGGCTACATCAATGCCAATTTCGGCAGCAGCAACTTGTCCGTCTGCACTTCTAATTTCTGGCATTGCTGCCTCCGCTATTTTATAAATATTTTGAGCATTAATATTAGCCAACATGCTGCTATCCAATTCAATTTCTGGAATAATTACCCCTAAATAATCGCTTCCTGACAGCAACATAGCTTGTTTTAATTGTAAGAGCGAAATTTGAACATTGTTTTCCGCATCAATAACGTTAAGTTCATTGCTTGCTAATTGTGCTATTAAATCTAACTCGGCCGACCTAGGCAATGCTCCTGCTTTAACCTGCTTTGCTGTTCTTTCTAATTGCGATTTGGTGGATTTATACTGAGTTTCAGCATTATGAAATAATTCTTCATTAAAAATTACATTGGTATAAAGTGTTATAAGAGAAAGTATAACATCATTTTTAATCTTCTCTAAGTCATTCTCTCCATTTTCTAATAAGGCTTTATTTTGACGAATCGTTCTTAGGTTTCTGCCTCCTCCAAAAATTAACCAACTCGCATTTAAGCCCGCATTGGCATTGGTTTGCTGCTGTTGTTGAGCAAAGTTGGTAACAGGGTTAATAGAAAGCCCCCAGTTTAATCCCAAATTACTACTGGCATTTACAGTAGGAGCTAAATTTAGCTTTGACTGTTGAAGGTTTACTTCGTTTAAATCAACATTTAACTGTTGATTTTGCACTGTTAAATTATGCTCTAACGCATAATCAATGCAACGCTGAAGTGTCCAAAGTGAGTCTGTTTGGGCACTAGCATTAAAATTGGCTCCTAAAAACAGAGCCAGAAATACGAGTGTTGTTGTTTTGATTTTTGACATATTATTAATTTTAATCTATTACTGGTAAATAAACGATTTCAATAACCCAATCTAGGCTATTGATGTAATCTATGGTTGTTGTTTTTAATTCTGAATCTATTTCAAATACTTGGCAAGCCAAATCATGTTTACCTTTTCGCGAAACCGACATAGTTGCAATGTTGCATCCATCCTGAGAAATTACATTTGCTATAAATGAGATGCTACCCTTAATATCGTGAGCTTTAATTAATAGGGTAACCAACGAAGTTGAAAACCCAGCTTTAAAATCATCAACCTCTACAATGTTAATTACTCCTCCTCCTCTGCTTTCACCTATTACTGTACAATCCCTCTCATCATTATACACTTTTAAACTTACTGTATTAGGATGAAAGGTACTTGCATTACCAACCGAGCGAAACGAATAAGATAAACCTTGCTCTTTTGCGGCTTTAAAAGAAGTTTTAATTCGGTCATCGTCTGTTTTAAAATTTAATAAACCTGCGATTATTGCCCTATCACTTCCGTGCCCTTCGTAAGTGCGAGCAAACGAATTATAAAAGGTAATTTCAGCTTTTATAGGCATACTGCCCAATAACCCAACTGCTGCACGCCCAATTTTTACCACACCTGCCGTATGCGAACTACTTGGGCCAATCATTATCGGACCTATCATATCAAACACACTACTTTTATCCCCCATAAGATGGCATTGTTTATAGCTCAATGTTAAGCTAAACGACTATTAAAACTAAAAGGATTTATATAAAGGGTATTTATACAGGAATATAGGTTAAACAGCCACTTTCCCTTTAATATGAGGATCGGGGTCATAGTTAATAAGTTCAAAATCTTCATACGTAAAATCGAAGAGATTATTGACCTCAGGATTGATTTTCATTATTGGCAATTTCTTTGGGGTTCTGCTCAATTGCAATTTTGTTTGCTCTAAATGATTATTGTATAAATGTGCATCGCCTAGAGTATGAATAAATTCACCAGGTTTTAACCCACATACTTGCGCCATCATCATCGTTAACAAGGCATAAGATGCAATATTAAACGGCACGCCTAAAAATACATCGGCCGAACGTTGGTATAACTGGCAAGAAAGCTTGCCATCTGCTACATAAAACTGAAAAAGTGCATGGCAAGGTGGCAAAGCCATATTTTCTATTTCGCCTACATTCCAAGCACTCACAATAATTCTTCTAGAATTAGGGTTGTTCTTTAACTGATCTATTACCTGAGAGATTTGATCTATATGTTTTCCATCTGGTGCAGGCCAGCTTCTCCATTGGTAGCCATACACATGACCAAGATCACCATCATCATCTGCCCATTCATCCCAGATTTTTACGCCATTATCATTTAAGTACTTAACGTTGGTATCGCCTTTTAAAAACCAAAGAAGCTCGTAAATAATAGAGCGTAAATGCAATTTTTTAGTGGTTATAACTGGAAAACCTTCTTGTAAATCGTACCTAGATTGATGTCCAAAAACACTAATAGTTCCTGTTCCTGTTCTATCTCCTTTTTCTACTCCTTCATCGAGTATTCGTTGCATCAAGTCTTGGTATTGCTTCATTGGTAATTAAATATTAAAGTAAAACACTTCCGTCATTGCGATCCCGATTTTTTCGGGAGAGGCAATCTTTATAATTGAAGAGATTGCTTCGCTACGCTGTGCCTCGCAATGACGGTTATCTTATAGATTTACATATTCCTGCAAATCTAATAATAAGTAGTTCTTTAATAAAACTTAGCATCGTATAAAACAAAAAAAGCTCCCGATAATTATCGGAAACCTTTTACTCAACAACCTTTAGGCACGTTTGCCATATAAAGGATTCTTTTAACTTCTATCAGATAAATCTACTTCTACAGTTCTGCCATTTTTTGTAATAGTTACGATGCTATCACATTCTCCATCACCAAAATCTATAATTGTTGTAACATCGCCTACTACTATTTCTTTTATGCCTGCAACAGGAATTCGTGCTTTGTTAGATGCTCTACAATCTCTTTTAAATATAAGGTCTGCCAACACCGTAGTACTGTATCTAACACCTTCTTTATTAAGTCCATTGGCTACACTCCCTTCTAAAATATGTATTTCATCAAGTAGTGGATTAGCAGCACGTACCCACACTCGGTAACGATCCACTTCACGAGTTGCAAATATGCCATCAGGCCAAGTTATTTTGCCATCGGTAAGCGTTATATGAAATGTTGGGTTTGCTTCTAACGATTCCGAAACATTCTCAACATTTCTTGTTCCTTCAATATGGCGGTCGTTAAAATAGAACTCTCGCAACTCCACTTGCCAAGTTGAACCAGGCACAAAACGCTTTCCGTTATAGGTAATAAATATTATCCCGCTTCGCATATTACCATAAGGACCTGTGCAACCATCGCCAAAATCAATTAAAATGGTTTGTGCCTCTTTATCGTGGGTTACTACCGCACAAGATGCTCTTTCATCCATTCCTCTACCCATTCCTTCTTCTCCATTGGTTCTGCCTCCAATTGATCCATCAGAATAACCCATGGCTCCTTCTACAATATCATCTATTTCATCAAAATCTGCTTGGGCAATAGCATCTGTTTCTGTGGTAGCAAAATCAGAGACTATACTGGGTTCATCTGCCGGTTGCTCGCAAGATGTGATAAATAACATGGCTATTACTACAAGACCTAAGCCACCTTTTACTAATAGAGAGTTGATTTTTTTAAGCGTTTTCATTTTTACTTCTTTTAAGTTTGTTTGGTTCTTAGAGAGCAGAAATACCAAAAGGTTTAAAAGAAGATTAAGATAATTTATAAAGCACTGATTTACTGAATATTATTGCATAAAATATCTTTACTAGTAACTATTTCCCCACTTTTAAACCTCGTAGAGGTAACATCTTTGCAATATGTATAAAAACAGGATATCAGCTCCGTAGGAGCGGTATCTTAATTTGGTGTAGTTTGTAGATGCCGCACCTATGGAGCTAATAGCAATAGCTAATCGTATTACAAATATATCGCCTCTCTGAGGCTTTTT
>CAZQWZ010000087.1:0-10585 GCA_964596935.1 uncultured Roseivirgaceae bacterium | reverse complement strand
CGGGCACCATCTGGATTAACTGTACAAATATGTTCGATGCCGCTTCAGGTTTTGGTGGTGTTAGAGAATCTGGTTTTGGAAGAGAAGGTGGTTTGGAAGGCCTTTACGAATATGTGAAGCTTAAAGTGGAGGATGAATTTAAGTTGGCATCTGATGCCAAACCTGTAACTGAAAAACCTCAAGCTTCTAACAATGGAATACCATCACTAGATAAAACGGCTAAATTTTATGTGGGTGGCAAGCAAAAACGACCGGATGGTGGGTATAACCGAAATGTGTTAGATACCAAAGGGAATGTAATTGGCGAAGTTGGCGAAGGCAGTAGAAAAGACATTAGAAATGCTGTTGAAGCTGCACATGCTGCTAGTAAGTGGGCAACCACAACCGAGCATACAAGAGCACAGATACTTTATTACTTGGCCGAAAATTTGGAAGCTAGAGCGAATGAATTTGCTGAAAGATTATCCATTGCTTTAAACCAATCTACTAAAAAATCGATGCAAGAAGTGGAAGCCTCTATTGATCGCATATTTACCTACGCTGCTTTAGCAGATAAATATGATAGTGCGGTACACGCTACACCTCATCGTAATGTTACCTTGGCAATGAAAGAACCTATTGGTGTAATGGGGGTTGTTTGCCCCAATGAAGCACCCTTGCTAGGATTTATTTCTACCGTTATGCCATTGATTGCTATGGGTAATACAGTAATTGCTATACCTTCTGAAACAGCACCACTTTCAATCACTGATTTATACCAAGTGTTAGAAACTTCGGATATGCCCGAAGGCGTAATTAATATTATTACAGGCGATAAAGAGGAGTTGTCCAAAGTGCTTGCTAGCCACGATGATGTAGATGGACTTTGGTATTTTGGATCTAAAGAAGGCAGCTCTTTGGTTCAAAAATCAGCAGCCGAAAACATGAAACGTACGTGGGTAAACTTTGGAAAAAATAGAGATTGGTTTAACCCCAAGCATATCAATGCTGAAGACTTTTTAAGACACTCTACGCAAATAAAAAATATTTGGGTGCCTTATGGGGAATAAAATTAATAGTAACAAAAATGCTATGAAGGTTATTAGAGGGAGCATTATTTACTTTGGATGCTTCTGTTATAGAAAAATTGCCTGTTAATACTTAAAAATGCATTATAAAATTACAGTAAAGGGTAAAGTACAAGGCGTATTTTTTCGAGCATCAACCAAAGAAAAAGCGGATGAGCTTGAGCTAAGTGGTTTTGTGCAAAACAAATCCAATGGAGATGTTTACCTAGAAGCCCAAGGAGATAAAGTGGAAGAACTGATTGTTTGGATAAAAGCAGGCGGCTCTAAAATGGCTAGAGTTGATGAGACAATAATTACAGAAGGTAAGGGCCAAATGTTTATTGGTTTTAAAATCAAGAGTCCTTATTAGCAACGTACATAGTGGAGTTGCAGCCACTTATAAAAGTCAGCTATATTAACTCCGTGATCTCGGATAATCGTTTTAACTTCTTTGTAAACCAAGTGGTAAACCAACAAAAAAGCATCCCGAATTCGGGATGCCTGATTATTAATGTGGGCCCTGCAGGATTCGAACCTGCGACCCCCTGCTTGTAAGGCAGGTGCTCTGAACCAACTGAGCTAAGAGCCCCTTCGCTGAATGCGACTGCAAATGTAGTATAGTTTATTAAATAGACAAGCGAATAATATAGTTTTAAAAACATAATTTTTGAAGTGTTTTTCTTGTCTATAATTGGTAACATATTTGATGGAATAAAAGTCATAATTTTGGACTTGAAATTAATATGTATTTTGAAACTGATTAGAAAAATATTTTATACTACCCTGGTGTTGTTAGTAACTTTAGTAGCAAGCAGTGGCATTGCCTTGGTTATTTATAAAGACAGCATTATTAACCTTTTAAAAAACGAAATTGATCAACGTATTAGCTCCAAGCTTGAGGTTAAATCAATTGATTTAAAACTATTAAAAGGATTTCCTAATATATCCATTCAATTTAGCGATGTAAAATTCCATTCAGCTTTTGCCGATGAATTATTACTAGAAAGTGATCACATATATTTTGTGTTAAATATTATAGACCTCTTTAATAATAATATAACAATAGAGCGGTTAGAGATTGAAAATGCAACGGTTATAATTCATAAAAACAAAAGAGCCCAAAACAACTTTAATGTATTTGTAAATACGGATACTGTAAGTAGAGAAAGTGGAAAGTTGGATATTAAATCTACGAGATTTTTAAATGTAAAAATTATTAATATAGATGATGCGCATGAGATTTATGATGAAGTAAAAATTAGTAGCCTTTATGGTGCTGCTAGTTTTAGCGAAACTATTTATCATTTTAATGTAACATCAAGCGCTATAATTGAGAAATCAAACTATGGTTATTTGGCTTGGCTACTTGGCAAGAAAATTTATTTAGAAACCAAGGTGACTTATAATGGAAAAGAAATAGATATTAAGACTAGCAAGCTAAAACTAGGCACCTCGCAATTTAGTGTTAAGGGTTATTGGGGATTGGCTAATAACAAAAATATTTCAATAAACTTAACTAGTGCAAACCTTCAATTTTCTGAACTTACAACTCTTTTCCCTAGTAATTTTCAAGATGCTCTTGAGCCATTTAGAGGAAAAGGAATAATTGGTCTTGATGCTCATTTGGAGGGTGGTTATGGAGGCGGCAATTGGCCAAGTTTAGAAGTAGATTTTAGTTTAAGAGGATTTGAAATTAATAGTAAAGAATTAACGGCTCCCTTAGAAGACATTCAATTGGTTGGAAGTATTCATATGCCTAATATTAGAAACTTAGAGATAGCTAAATTGAATATATCGAATTTTACTGCCAATGCTAAAAATAATATTTTTGAAATTAATGCTGCCCTTGTAAACTTTATAAATCCTCAAATTAGCGGAAAAATTAAGGGTAATTTTGATGTGCCTTGGGCGATTTCTCTACTAAAAGCCAATACCTTATTAGGGAAATCATCAGGGCTATTGAGCATTGATGTTGATGCTGTTCTTAATTTAAAAACTATTAATGGACAGTTTGAAATTGATAAATCTATTATTAATGGTTTGGTAAAATTTAATGAATTGGAAATAGATAGTTTGTTTAGCTTGCCATTAAAAAACATAAATGGAGAGATTCTATTTTCTAACCACAAAATTAATCTGAAAACACTTGGAGGATTTTACGGTGAAAGTGATTTTTTAATCAACGGTGCCATATCATCAAAAATAGAAGAAGATATTTTAGAAGCTAATCTAGTATTAGAAAGTAGTTTTTTAAACCTTGATGAAATAGTAGAGGTGGTTATTAAGTCAACAAGTGATTCAATTAGTAAAGTAAGCCAACATCCATTGAAATTTCACATTGATCTTGAATTACAGGTTGATAAACTTATTTTTGAAAGATTTAATGGAGATAATTTTAAAGCAGAGCTTTCAATTGATCAAAATGGATTAAGAGTTAATAAAGCAACCTCTAATGGGATGGGTGGTTCTGTTATACTTGCAGGTGCAATTACAAGCCAATTTAATGGTGATTATTACATTGAAGCCAAAGTTCGAACGCGAGAAGTTGATTTAGATAGTATATTCTATGTGTTTAATAATTTCAATCAGAGTTTTATAACAGATTCAGTTATGAAAGGTGAATTATTCTCTGATGTGTACACATCAATGTATTTTAACAAGGATTGGCAATTTAAGCGCGAATTATTATATGCAGAAGGGTTGTTGAAGGTTAAAAACGGTGAGCTGAATAATTTTGAACCTCTGATGGCTTTATCCTCATATCTTAAGCACGAAGATGAGAACTTGGCTAAACTGAGGTTTTCTAATTTAGAAAGTAGCATTATCATTTCAAATGATACCGTTTTTATTTCTGATATGCATATAGGTTCAAATGTTAGAGATATTAAGATTGGGGGATACCATACATTGGATCAGCATATAGCATATAGGCTTTCGGTACCAGTAATTAATAATAAGAAGGATAAGGACAATGAATTTGGAGAGGTTAAAATTGATAGTAATGGCAAGTTATATATGCCATTTAAAATTACAGGAACCACGAGTGACTATAAGGTAACGTATGATTTAATGAAAGCTAGCTCAAATTTTGCTAAAGGCATAAAAATGGAATTAACTGAGTTGGGAAATTCGCTTATTAAGAGAGAACGGTCTGAGGATAAGGTTGATACTTTATTATTAGAAGAGGAAGAGTTTTTTGATTGGGATAATGAGTAGCTGTGGTTTGTAATAATATTTAATTGAGTTTATTGAAATAAAAGCTTGATAATGAAAAATATTCCATATACCTTTAGGCTATGAAAAAATTGGCAGTTGTACTTGCGTTCGGTGTTTTGGTTTTTGCTTCTTCATGTACTTCCTATACATGTCCTACTTATGCACAAGTAGAAGTAGAGCAAACTATTATATCTCCTGAAGAAACTCTATAAGTTATATAAATTATTTTGTAGGGGTCTGTGTTTATACACGGATGCCTTTTTTTGTGCCTTATTTTAAGGCATTTATAGGTTCGAGAAGATTTGGCTTGAAACGATAATCATCTGTTCTTTAGTTGGAGATAGTTTGGGTTTGCTAAAGTTCATATCGTTGATGCCATTAATGGGAATTAAATGAATATGGGCATGTGCTACCTCTAATCCAATTACAGTTATTCCTACCCTGTTGCACTCAATAGATTTTTTTATGGCAATTGCCACCTTTTTACTAAATAGGTGAAGCTCAGCTAAAGCATCATTACTTAAATCATATATATAATCCACCTCTTGTTTAGGAACTACCAAGGTATGCCCAATGGCTAAAGGGTTTATATCAAGAAAAGCAATATGCTTTTCATCTTCAGCCACAATATAAGCAGATATTTTTCTATTAATAATTTTTGTGAAAATGCTCGGCATTATAACCCAATTTCAATTATTTCGAAAGTCATATTGCCTCCAGGAGTTGTAATGTCAGCTTTATCGCCTGGCACTTTGCCTAATAGCCCTTTACCAATAGGCGATTTTACAGAAATCTTACCTTCTTTCAAATTGGCTTCTTCTTCGGCTACTAACGTATATATAAACGTAGCACCCATTTTTAGGTTCTTAATCTTTACTTTAGATAATATTCCAACTTTAGAAGTATCAATGGTAGATTCATCTATTTCACGACCATTGCCAACTGCGGTTTCAAGTTTAGCAATTTTTGCTTCTAAATGCCCTTGAGCATCTTTTGCTGCATCGTATTCAGCATTTTCACTCAAATCACCTTTGTCTCTGGCTTCAGCTATTTGTTTTGAAATATCAGACCTGCCTTTTGACTTTAGCTCGTGCAATTCATCCTTTAATTTTTGAAATCCTTCTTTAGTAAAATATGATATCTCTGTCATAATCGTTGTCTTATAAAATTAAAAAACGGCCACATAGCTGTAGCCGTTAATATTATATATTAATAATTAGTATATTTTTATTTGTGTGTTTGCTGCTTTTAGCATTTGTATGCAAAATTAATAGAAAATATTGATATTGAGCAAATTGGTTTATTACAAATACATGAAAATTGAAAAACTACCCAATTAAATCAGGAAGATGTTCCTCCAATTGCACTTGCATTTCCGGATCAAAAGAGGCAAGATATAGAGACTTTGCTTTCGATAATTGCTCGATTGTTAACCCCGTGGCTCCTGTAAAATTTGCTTTATATAAATTAGCATTTTCAAAACTTGCTTCAGCCAATGAGCAATTACTTAAGTTTGCCTCCATTAAAAATCCATTTTTAAAATCTGCTTTTATTAAAAATGCACCTTTCAGATTAGACTTAATCATAAATGCATCTTTAAAATTGGTGCCACTGGCGAACGAATCTGTTAAATCAGCATGATTTAAATTGGCATTTTCAAAGTTGGTTTGATTCATTCTAGTTTTAGATAGATTTGCCTCAATTAATATACTATTGGATAAGTCTGCTGTATTTAAATTACTAGAATTAAGGTTTATGCCACTTATATTGGTTTTTTTAAGGTAGCAGCCTACAAGGTCGATATTAAATACACCATGCCTATTTAGTCTTTTAATGTTACCTACATTTCTAAATGCGGCTTCATTAGATTCCCACATCCGAAAATCATCTATTTCATCTAAAAATTGACTGATTCGTTGCTTCTCTTCCCCAATATTTCTAAGCCAGAATAATAAGATACCAATTATAAGAATATCGAAAAGCATGCCATGAGCTTCTGCTAAAACATTCATATAAATGCTATCGAAATCAGCTAGGTAATAAGGCATGCTAAGCCCCAGAACTAGTACTGAAAGCAAACCAAATACTAAAAACGAAGTTAGTATTGGCTTTTGAATTAGCTCATCGTAATATTTTTTAATTTTGTTCATTATAAAGTAAAAAACTAACTTACTGCAAAATAAGTTTCAATCAAATACGTGTTTTAATCTTTTTAACTAAGACTTTATTTATTCTAACATAACTTTCTATAGACCAGCCTGCTACGTGAGGAGTAAAAATTACTTTATTTGAGTCTTTTAAAAAATGAAGGCTTTGGGTTTGTTCAAAGGTAAGATTTTTTAATTTCTCATTTTCCAAAACATCTAATCCTGCCTTTATTATTTTTCCTTTAGCTATAGCCTCTTCAATTGAACTGAGAGGCGATATTTCTCCTCTTGATGTATTTATGAAAACAATATTCTTTTTAAACTGGAAGAAAAAGTCACCAGAAGTCATTCCTTCATTTTCTTTGGTAAGAGGGATATGCATACTAAGAATATCGGTTTCAGCCATAAGTTGGTCTAATGTTACCGATTGGGCAAATGAGTTATTAAAATTTGGATGGTATTTATCGTAAGCGATTACGTTACAGCCAAAAGCAGTTAGTTTTTTTGCCAATGTGTGGCCCATATTTCCATAGCCAATAATGCCAACAGTTTTATTGCCGAGCTCTTCACCTCGGTTTCCTTCTCTATCCCAAATATTATTGATTATTTGTTTATGCCCTTGCTGAATGTTGTGAAGCAAATTTAGAATTAAGCCAATTGTATGTTCACCAACCGAATCTCTATTGCCTTCTGGTGCATTAATAATAGGAATGGATTTTGACTTAATATATTCTACATCAATATTATCTATCCCTGAGCCTGCTCTAGCTATAAATTTTATTTTCGAAGCATTTTGCAATAAGTCCTCATCTACAAAAGTCTTACTTCTTATTATGAGGCCATCATATAAATGAATAGAGTTTTTTATTTCTTGCCTACTAATTTGTGGTTGATAAATGCCTTCAATTCCTATTTCTTCTAGCATAGGAATAATGCTTTTATGCATTTTGTCAACAATTAAACATCTAAGTTTCATTAAAAGAGGATATAGGCTATACCAAAATAAACAGCTAGGCCAAGAATATCGTTAAAGGTAGTAATAAAAGGCCCTGAGGCTACTGCTGGGTTAATATCTAATTTATCTAAAATTATCGGAGTAATTGTACCCGATAAAGATGCTAAAAGCACCACACAGGCTAAAGAAGTAGCTACAATTAGCGAGATATCTATATCTCCTCTTCTAAAATAACTTATAGCAAAAGCCAATGCGGCTAATAATATGCCATTTAAAAGAGCTACTATAATTACTTTAAATAATCGTTTTGCAGTAGAATCTTGAAAAACACTTTTATTGGCCAAAGATTGAACTACAATAGACGATGATTGAATGGCCACATTACCTGCAGTGGCAGTAATTAAAGGGATAAATGCAGCCATTATAGGAATCGCAGCAATATCACTTTCAAATAATCCAATTACCTCGGCTCCAAAGAAAGCCCCAATTAGTCCTATTACCAACCACGGAACCCTTGCTCTTGTAAGCATCCAAATGCTATCATCTTCTTCCACATCTTCGGATATACCCGACATTAATTGACGTTCTTCTTCAGCTTGTTCGGTAATTACATCAACCACATCATCTATGGTAATCCTACCCATTAAGTTGTTTTGCATATTAACAACAGGAATCGCTTCCAAATCGTACTTTGTCATTATGGCAACAACTTCCTCCTCGTCATCATACGTTTTTATAGAAATAACATCCTCATCAAATATATCTTTGATCAATGTGCCCCTTCGAGCCAGAAGCATTTTTTTTAATGAGACGATTCCAAGCAATTTGTTTTTATTGTTAACCACATAAACCGAAAATATTTTTGATACATTCTCAGCTTGATCTCTAATTTCTTCTGTGGTTTGTTCAACAGTCCAATTTAGGTTAGCTTTTATCAACTCTTTAGCCATAATGCCGCCTGCCACGTCTTCATCGTAACGCATTAGGTCAACAATATGATCTGCTTTTTCGCTGTTAGATAGCGATGATATCACTTCTTCTCTTACCTTAAGTGGCAGCTCGTTAAGAATATCAGCGGCATCATCGGTATCAATAAAATCGATATAAGCCCCAATTTCTTCTGTACTAAAAACTCTAAGAAACCTCTTTAGTGTATCCTCCTCAAGGTTACTTATTACCTCTGCACCAATTTGGGTATCGAGTAGATTAAGTATATGTCTTGATTCATCAGTAGTAAACTCCTCAAGAGTTTCTGTAATATCAGCAGGGTTTACACCCTCTAAACTTTGTAAAATAAAATCATTATTTGCCTCACTGATGGCCTGTTTTAAGCTATCAGCAAACTCTCTGGTAAGTTCAAATGATTTTAATTCTTCCAACCTGTTTCAATTTTATTAGTAAGTAAAACAAAGTTAGCAACATCGAGCTGCTCGGCCCTTAAATTTAGCAAAGCATCCTCGTTTATACTAGCAGGCAAAGCTAGAGGTTTTAATGCGTTACGCAATGTTTTCCTCCGGTTTTGGAACCCCTGTTTTACTACCCTAAAGAATAGAGTTTCATCGCAATCCAACTGTTTGGTTTCGTTTCTTTTGAGCCTGATTACAGCCGAATTAACTTTAGGAGGAGGGTTAAATACTTCAGGGCCAACGGTAAATAGATATTCAACATCATAATAGGCTTGAAGTAATACACTTAGCTTTCCATAGGTTTTATTTCCGGGTGGGCTTGCTATTCGTTGTGCAACTTCTTTTTGAACCATTCCAACAAGTTCATGTACCGATGATCGCATATCTAGCACACTAAAAAATATCTGAGATGATATGTTATAGGGGAAATTGCCAATAATGGCAAAAGGTTCGTTGAATTGACTTTGCCAATCAAATTTTAGAAAGTCTCCTAATATCGTGTTGTTTTTTAACGATGGAAATTCTTTTTTTAGATAGTCAATAGATTCTTGATCTATATCTATAATAGTTAGGTCTATGTCATCTTTCTTAATTAAATACTGAGTTAACACACCCATGCCTGGACCTACTTCTACCACGTTTTTATACGATTTGTGATGAGTGAGGCTTTCAACTATTTTTAGGGCAATGCCAGTATCTTTTAAAAAGTGCTGCCCTAAATGCTTTTTTGGTTTTACTTTTGCCAATGCTTTTTCTTTTTAAAGCTAATCTCTTACAAATTTATTAATAGAAATAATATTAGGCTATAAACTATGGCAACAAAGCATAAACCAATTATTGGAATTACATTAGGCGATGTAAATGGAATAGGGCCTGAGGTGGTTATTAAATCATTATCAGACGCAAGAATACTTAATTTTTTTACGCCTGTTATTTATGGGTCAACAAGGGTATTATCCTATTATAAAAAAATGATGGATATCGACTTCAACTATTCTCAAGTTAAAGAAGAACATAATTTTATTGAAAAAAAGAATAACGTAGTTAATTGTTGGAGCGAAACTTTGGAGTTAACCCCAGGAGAAGAAAACAAGATTGGAGGAGTGGCCGCGTGGAACGCACTTAAAGTTGCTTCACAAGATTTAAAAGATGGGTTTATTGATGCCATTGTAACGGGGCCAATTAATAAGGCCAACATTCAATCAGATGAATTTAGGTTTCCTGGCCATACCGAATTTTTTGCTGATCTTTTCGAAACCAACGAGCATTTAATGTTTATGGTGAGCGAGCAATTGCGCATTGGTGTGGTAAGTGGGCATGTTCCTTTGTCGGAAGTGTCTAATAGTATAACAAAGGAATCTGTAGCGAAATCTTTGAATGCTATGGAAAAGTCTTTAAAACTTGATTTCGGAATTCCTAAACCTAAAATTGCGGTTTTGGGGCTTAATCCGCATGCTGGCGAAGATGGTTTATTAGGCGAGCAAGAAGAAAAAATAATTAAGCCAACGGTGCTTGACTTTAGAGAAAAGGGAAAATTGTTTTTTGGGCCATTCCCATCAGATGGTTTTTTTGGTAGTAAAGAATATAAAAAATACGATGCGGTTTTAGCAATGTATCATGATCAAGGTTTGATACCTTTTAAAAGCATAAGTTTTGGTAGCGGTGTTAACTTTACGGCAGGCTTGCCTGTGGTACGTACTTCGCCAGATCATGGTACTGCTTTTTCAATAGCTGGCAAAAATGAAGCATCAGCAGAATCTATGAATGCAGCTTTAATGGCAACATTAGATATTATAAAAAATAGGAGAGAAACAA
>CAZQWZ010000086.1:0-10604 GCA_964596935.1 uncultured Roseivirgaceae bacterium | reverse complement strand
ATTGGATTTAGTTTCGATTGAAGATGCGATAGAAAAATCAGATTTGAGCTTTAAACTAGTAAATCACTCGGTTTTTAAAAATATTTCGCCAAAGATTGAAACCTTTGTTTAAAAATAGTGTTACTATTTGATTTATGGAAAAACAAATAAAAAAATTCTCAAAAGATTTTTTTATATATGGCATAGGAGACTTCAGTTCTAAGATGATTGTTTTTCTCTTGCTTCCTCTATACTCAAGGGAATTAAGCCAAGCAGAATTTGGAGTGCTTGAACTTATTTTAGCGACTCAAACATTTATAACACCTATACTGCTTTTTCAGATCACTGCAAGTGTTTATAGGTTTTTGATTGATAGACCTTCCGATGTCACAACAGTTTTTACAACTAGTTTTATCTTTCTTCTGGTATCATTATTGTTTTTTGGGACAGTATTCTTTTTCATAAATAATTATTTTGAATTTAATCTTCTACATTTAAATTTAATAGTCTGTTTATACTTTATTAATGTAGTTCAAATGTTCTTTAAAGAAGTTGCAAGAGGCTTAGGAAGAACATCTTTATACTCTAGTGCAGGGGTAGTGAAAACAATTGTTTCGGGAAGTTTAACCTTTATTCTACTTCTATATTTTAATTATAAATATGAAGGAATAATCATTGCTTTAATAGGAGGGAACTTAATTTCATTAATACAAATTGTTTACAAATTAAAACCACGGCAATTTTTCAATGCAAGAAAATTTAGTATTCCTACTTTAAAATCTCTACTAACTTTTTCAAGCCCCTTAATACCAAACGCAATAATGTGGTGGTTTCTAAGTTTGTCCGACCGCTATATGATAGATTTATTTCTAGACAAATCAAGTCTAGGTATATATAGCATGGCAGCAAGGGTTGCAAGCGTATTAATAATTATTAATACGGTAATTCAGCAATCTTGGCAAGGTGTTGCTATAAAATCATATAGCTCAAAGAACAGAGATAAGTTATATTCTGAAACTTTCAATTTGCTTCTGGGGTTAGAACTGGTTATTGTTTACATTGGAACCATTTTTTCCAAGTCATTTGTATCTGTCTTTTTAGGCGATGAATACTTTTTAAGCTGGTATCATATACCAATACTTTTGACTGCTTCAATGTTTCATTTTATGGGAACTTTTTATGGGATAGGATATTGGGTATCAAAAAACATGTCAGGAGCTTTATACACCAGTTTAATTGCAGGTGTAATTAATGTGGCACTAAACCTCGTTTTATTAAATAAACTAGGAATATTTGCAGCTTCTTTATCAACCCTGATTTCATATTCATTAATGTGGGTATTAAGAGTAAAAACTACAAAAAAATATTTTACTATCAAAACTAACTACTTTAAATTACTTCTGGCATTATTGATAATTGCAGGTTGTTATTATTTAAATTTTCAAGAATTGAATATTGCTTTGGCTTCGATTTTTGCAATTGGATTTATTATAATATTAGTTCTGTATAAAGAAAGTTTTAATAATCTCAAGGCACTAATATTAAATCAATAGAATGAACATCGGAATTAGTCACAACTGGCCTGATTACAATAAAGGAGATTCTGCAATATTAATAGGGATGCTTAACTATATTAAGAAACATTTTCCTGTAAAAAAGATCGCCCTTTTTTCAATTTATCAAATAGACCCCGCCAATAGTATTTTTGATATTGATAATTTAAATTTAGCAAAAAGGCTAAATGTTGAAATATCCCGCCCCCTAGCTTCTTTTACAATCCTGTCAGGTCGAAACAAATTAATTAAAGCAATATCAATACTCCCAAAAATTATCAAATATGAGCTTTTCTTGCAAAACCCTTCTTTATTTTCATTCCTGTTATCAGCAAATGATAAAATAATAATTAATCAAATTGTTTTACTAGACTTAGTAATCTCAAAGGGGGGCCACATATTTAAGGCAAAACATTTTAATGACAATATAGGGCTATACAATGCATCACTAATGGTTAGAGTTTGCAAAAAGTTAAATGTTAAAATTTATCTTTTTTCTCAATCTTTTGGGCCATTTGAATCAAAATTATCTAAACACATAATTAAAAACACTCTCTCAAAAACGGATCTAGTTCTTTGCCGTGAAACTACATCCATAAAAGAATTAAATAGCATTACTAATTCAACTCTGGATATTATAAAATTTTTTCCTGATTTTGCTTTCAATATTAACCCTCTAAAAACTGAGGAATTTGAGAAACTAAATACTTTGTACAATTTTAGTGGCTCGGTAGGCATTACTATTCGGCAACATTCGTTTAAAAAATCATCTGAAAAAGAATATATCGAAGCAATTTTAAAAATAATATCAACTCTGGCTAAATGGAAACAAAAGGTAATAATAATACCACAATGCACAGGCCCTACGGATGTCGAAGACGACAGAATTATAGCTGCTAAATTATACCAATTGATACCTCCCAAGATTAAGAGTGAAGTACGGTTATTCAACCATATTGTTAGCTCTCCCATATTAACTGCATTGTATGGAGAACTGCATATAATGATAGGAACAAGGTTTCATTCGGTTATTCTTTCCTTGTTAATGGGAGTGCCTAGTTTTGCGATATCATATTATGGCCCCAAAGCTGAAATAATGGAGGAATTCCAAATGAAAGATTATATGATGGACATAGAAGATGTTTATGAGAAGAAAGAAGAACTATTAGTTAAAGTGAAACAATTAATCATAAGAAGAGATTATTATTCGAAATTAATTAAATTAAACCTTAAAAAGCAAACTGACTATTTTAATAACTCTATAGATAATCTAACTTGATGAAAGTATTACAGCTCATCCCATCTCTAAATTCTGGAGGAGGAGAAAAATTCACAATTGATTTATGTAACAGCTTATCATTTAGCTGCGATGTCTCATTATGCGTTTTATATAACGTTACGGAAAACATGATATTTGCAGAAAATTTGAATTCTAAAGTAAATTTAACAGAGTTAGGAAAATCAAAAGGTTTTGACTTCATGTTAATCTATAGAATCTATAAATTAATAAAAAGAGAAAAACCAGATATTATTCATACTCATTTAAGAGCTTTAACTTACTTATTACCCATTCTTTTTTTATCAAAACTGCACTGTGTACACACCATTCATAATCTAGCACAACAAGAAGAACCTAGCTTGATAATGAGAAAGTTAAGAAGATGGTTTTACCGTTTTAATATTGTACGGCCTATCTGTATTTCAAAAACAGTGCAAGCGTCTTTTGAAGATGTGTACGATTTATCAAACTCCACCTTAATCGAAAACGGAACACCTGTGCCTAAGCCAACAAATGAAATGAATACGGTAAGGAATGATATACTAAAATTAAGAATGAATGAACAAACATTAGTTTTTCTAAACGTTGCGAGAATTAGTTTACAAAAAAATCATATATTGCTAGTTAAGGCTTTTAACCAATTATATGCCGAAAACAAAAATGTTATTTTGATAGTGTTGGGAGAAGAAAGTGACCCAACTTTGAATCTTCTAGAAACGCTAAATAAAATAAAATCTCCCAATATTCATTTTTTAGGGTTAAAAAAAAACATTCCTGATTATCTAATTAACTCGGATGCATTTTGTTTGTCGTCTCTATTCGAGGGCCTTCCAATATCATTATTAGAGTCGATGGCTTTGGGGGTTATCCCAATTTGCACTCCTGTAGGAGGAATTCCAGATGTAATCATCAATGGGAAAAATGGAATTCTTACAACAGATCTATCGATTAAAAGCTATGTGGAAGCTTTAAATAAATTTATTAGCATGAAAAAGGAAGAAAAGAACACTATATCTAAAAGCTCGATTTCAAGCTTTGTAAACAGATATAACATTTCACATACGACAAAGAACTACTTTGACTATTATACCAAAGTGATTAATCACTAGTAATTTTTTAAAAATGATTGCAAATTTTATTTCGCTCATATTCTTATTTTCCACTTTTTATTTTTTTAATAAAAAAAACAAAACATCATTTCTTCTTTGGTTTTCAATCTCTTGCATCGTTGCACCATCTATCAGAGTAGAAAGCATTTATATTTCACTTTCTTTTTTCTATCTTATTTTTCCTCTATTATTTTTTCTAAAATATAAAACAATAAAGTTTACAGCTGAGTCTAGTGCATTATTAATGACAACCATTGGCATTTCTATATTTTCACTTATAGGCTGGTTAGTTAACACTTCATTAAACACCAATATCATTATCCCCTTTTTAGGCTTGTTGAAGAATACTGCATTGATTTTGTTCATTGTGTCCTATTTTGAAAAATACTTTTCAGAAATGAAAATGGAAGCGATGACTTTTCTAATTATTAAATGGATAGTTGCCATTAATTTTGTTGCTGTAATATTCCAAGCATTGACTCCAATCCCGGCCGCTACTTTTTTTTATGATTTATATTGGCAACCATCCCAAATAACCTACGGTTATATTAAAGAGTTTGTTTTAAAGTATGGGTATTACAGCAGATTTATGGGACTTTTTCCTTCACCCATATACTTGGGTATAGCTATGTTGCTTAGCTGGACTTACTTGTTAAGCCAAATGGTTTTATATAATAAAAAGTATAGACTAGTGCTAATTATGACTCTAATGACAGGTTTTTTTAGCTTATCTAAAACTTTTATTATTGGAGCACCAATTATGTTTATTGCTGTGATTTCATTCCAATTATTCGTTCTAAAAACCTCATTTTTAAAATTTATTCGTATCGTTTTTATTATTGCTTTTTCAGGTTTTTTATTATACCTAATAGTCAGTATAGGTAGTCTTTATTCTAATTACGTTCGATACTATTCTGAATTTATTTTTAAACCTATTGAAGCTATTCAAACTAGATACACTAGTTCTGATGATGTTTTATTATCTAAAACATACCAAGTTATAAAGGAGAATTTGGTTTTTGGAGTTGGGTTTTCTTCAATAAAGGGAGAATTTGTTGGAGATAGCTCTTATGTAAAACAGCTCCACAATGGGGGATTAATGGCACTGTCTAATCTTTTATTATACATTCTGTTTGTTTTTTTTATGACTCTAAAAAGAAAAAAATACACTGCTTTTCTTGTCTTTCTAGCTTTAGTTTTTTCTGGAGCTGCACTTCCAGTAATACTAGGATCAACTGTTGCAATTCCATTTTACCTAATAATTTTATCTAAAAAAAGTAGCCAATGGAAAATATAAATCAAGACGAGCCATCTTTCTTGGTGCGCATGTATTTGCTGCACTTTAGTTTGCTGTTGATTTTTTCTATTGCACTTATTTATACTGAGTTATTATCTTCATATATAATTATATTAACATCTGTAGTTTCTATTATAATACTAAAAACAAAAAAAGAAACAAGTGTATTAAAGTCAAAATTATCAATACTCTCATTTTCAATGTTCATTGTATTAATAGTAGGGTTCATTAACACTTCAAACACAGGGCGAGGGTTTATCGTTCTTGAACATAAGCTTTCTTTTTTAGCAATGCCAGTCGCTTTAGCTCCCTTGGTATTCTATATGACCAAAAAAAGAATGAACCTTGTCATCTATTCATTCTCAGTGTCTACAATTATAGGCGCATTAATTTGTTTAATTACAGCTACTTGGGTCTATTATGTTAAAGAGCAAAATATTTTTGTCTATAGTTATTTCACACAAATTATCAACATCCACCCAGCGTATTTTTCTGCAATGTCAATCTTTTCATTTCTTAATATAGGAAAATTATTATATGATAAGCACGAAAAATTAAGTTACATAAAGTTAGTCATTTTGACATTAGCAGCATCTTTTCAGTTTGTATTTATAATTCTATTAAAAGCACGCACACCTCTGATTATTCTTGCATTAATTATTTTAATAATTACCCTATTCTTATTATACAAAAGGCAATTAAAGCCAAAGGGTGTTTTCTTCCTTTCTATACTGATTATTGTAGGTGGGTTGATGATTTCTAAGGACCCATTCATAAAATACAGGCTAACCGTAAGTATTAATTCTAGTATTGAAAATAGGCTTAACCTTTGGGAAGCATCTTTTAACGCAATAGAATTTGCCCCTTTTTTAGGTGTTGGTACTGGAGATGTTCAATCCACATTAAACCAATATTATAAAGATAATAATCTTGAAGAACCCTTAAGAGAAAATTATAACTCTCATAATGAGTACTTGCAAACATTCGTTAGAAATGGAATATTGGGGCTTATCGTATTATTAGTTTACTGGTGTTATATTTTAATGTTTTCACTTTATCGAAAAAACTTTTATTTATTTACAGTTACATTTATCTTTATGATCTTTGGAATGACCGAATCTTTATTCAATACCCAAAAAGGAATAATGTTCTTTACTTTTTTTTCTACCTTCATTTATTTTTATCAAATATCTAATCTTAAAACTAATACAAGAGGAATTGAAGAGAGCGCAAGACAGTAA
Source organism: uncultured Roseivirgaceae bacterium (assembly GCA_964596935.1). Lineage (GTDB taxonomy): Bacteria > Bacteroidota > Bacteroidia > Cytophagales > Cyclobacteriaceae > JAKISE01. Next base: position 4,146 of record CAZQWZ010000086.1, on the reverse strand, counting down.
AATCCTTATTATTGGTAAAGTTCCACCCCCAATTGGTGGAGTAACAATCCATGTTGAAAGACTTATTCATTCTTTAGAGAAAAGTAAACTCCATTACTTTTTTTTCAATTTAAATAATGGCATTATACAATTATTAAAAATAATCCCCCAATACCACCTAATTCATCTTCACGCATCAAATCCAACATTAAGGTTGACCATATCAATAGTCTGTTGGTTATTAAATAAGACTCTTGTAAGCACTATTCATGGTAACGTTGGGAGGTTTGGTTATATAAAAAATAAAATTGACTATTTATCAATACGAATCACTCACATTCCCGTAGTTTTAAATAAATTTAGTGAGGCAATTGCACTTAAGCTAAATTCAAAGACAAAGTTAATTTCCGCATTTATTCCTCCAACGAGTATTAAAAATCTAGACAAAGAAGTACAATACAAAATTCGAAGTTTAACCAGAACAAAAAAATATGTATTTTGTACAAATGCATTTGATGTTACTTGGGATATAAACAAAAATGAAATTTATGGTATTTCAAGCTTAGTCAAACTGTTTAATAAATTGCCCAATTTAGGATTGGTTATATCTGACCCTTCTGGCAACTACTTTTCTTATATAAAAAAGCAAAAGATAAATATAAGCGAGAACGTTTTTTTTATTTCAGAGCAGCATAGTTTTGTAGAAGTAATCAAGCTAACAGACGTCTTTTTAAGAACAACCACAACAGATGGAGACTCTCTATCCGTTAAGGAAGCATTATATTTTAAGAAACAAGTAATTGCTTCAGATTGCACAAATAGACCTGAGGGAACAATATTGTACAAAACGATGGACTCGAAAGATTTAATAATAAAAATTAAAGACTTTAGGCCAATAAAAAATCGTTCTAGTATCAAAAATGGGTATCTTGATTTATATCAATTGTACCAGCAGCTAATGAATAACATCTAATGCCAATCAAAAGGCATAATAAGCATCAAAATGAAACAAATAATTCAAAATCTTAAATCAGGTGAAACCATATTAGAAGAAGTGCCCGTGCCTATGGTTAAAAAAGGGCACGTTTTAATCAGAACTACTAAATCACTGGTATCTCTTGGAACCGAAAAAATGTTAGTGGAGTTTGGCAAGGCAAATCTAATTGAAAAAGCAAGACAACAACCAGACAAGGTAAAAATGGTGCTGGATAAAATAAAATCGGATGGGTTAACACCTACGCTTGAAGCCGTGTTCAATAAATTAGATACCCCATTACCTTTAGGGTATTGCAATGTTGGTGTTGTGGAAGAAATAGGAGACGGAGTAAAATCATTTAAAGTAGGAGATAGAGTAGCCTCAAATGGCAACCACGCTAGCTATGTGTTAATACCCGAAAATTTGGTGGCACATATCCCTGAAGGGGTAAGTGACTCAGATGCTGCGTTTACTGTAATTGGAGCCATTGGGTTACAAGGTATTCGACTAATTAACCCCACTATGGGCGAAACAATGGTGGTGTATGGTCTTGGATTAATAGGGTTAATAACAGCCCAACTATTAAAAGCCAATGGTTGTAATGTGATTGGAATAGATTTAGATGCTGAAAAATGTGCACTTGCTGAATCTTGGGGTATTAAAACAATAAATCCAACAAAAGGGCAAGATATAATAAGTACTACTGCTGCCATAACCAATGGAATTGGGGTTGACGGAGTAATAATAACAGCCTCTGCCAAAACCAATGAAATTATACACCTAGCAGCAGAAATTAGTCGTAAAAGGGGGCGAATTGTGTTGGTTGGGGTAATTGGGCTTAATCTAAGCAGAGCTGATTTTTATGAAAAAGAGCTTTCATTCCAAGTATCTTGCTCTTATGGGCCCGGCAGGTACGATGACAATTACGAGCTTAAAGGTATTGACTACCCCTTGCCTTATGTTCGCTGGACCGAAAAAAGAAATTTTGAAACTATACTAACAGCCATTGGAAATAAATCTATTGATGTTTCTTCGTTAATTACCGAAGAAATAGAACTTGATAATTATAATGCCATTTATGGAGAAATGGGGTCTTCTCGCTCGATAGCATCCTTGCTCAACTATCCGCAAGCCGAAAACACCATTAAAAGAATTGTACAAACGGCTGAAACGCATCAAGGAACCGACCCTAAAATAGGCATTATAGGGGCAGGTAATTTTACCCAAATGACTGTTTTGCCAGCCTTTAAAAAAAATATTTCGTCCATTAAATATTTAGCAAGTGCTGGAGGCCTAAGTGGTACAACGCTAGCAAAAAAGCATAAAATCCCTTACTCCACATCCGATTATCAAGAACTATTAACCGATGACGAAGTTAACACCGTAATTATTACCACAAGGCACAATATGCATGCGGGCATGACTATTGAGTGCTTAAAACATAATAAACATGTGTTTGTGGAAAAACCATTGTCGTTAACCTTAGCAGAACTAGAAGAAATAAAAAACGAAAAAGAAGCTAGCCAAAAGCAAGTAGTAGTAGGCTATAACAGAAGGTTTTCACCTTTTATACAAAAAGCTAAATCTCTATTAGGAGACAACCCCGAACCAATGAATATTATTGGCACAATGAATGCAGGATTCATTCCGCAAGATGTTTGGGTTCATGATATGAAAACAGGGGGAGGTAGAATAATTGGAGAGGCATGCCACTACATCGACCTTATGATTTACTTAACAGGGGCTAAAGTAACATCTATTATTATGAATAGCATGGGCGTAAACCCAGCAGAAAACACAGATAATGCATCTATTCTTTTAAAGTTTGAAAATGGTAGCCAAGGAACCATTAACTATTTTGCTAACGGTAGCAAGGCCTATTCTAAAGAGCGTTTTGAAATATTTTACCAAAACAAAACTCTTATTATGGATAATTTTAAATCACTTAAAGGATATGGGTTTAAAGGATTTTCAAAAACGTCTGGCAAACAAGATAAAGGGCATAAAAACCAATTTGACTTACTTGTAAATAGCCTTACTAAAGGAGGAAGACCTATAATTCCGTTTGATGAAATCTATAATTCGACCAAAGCAAGTATTTGTGCCATAGAAAGTTTAAAGCAAGGGAAATGGATTGATGTTTAATGAAAAAATTACTTAGAGTATGGAATACGGTTAAGTATTTAAAGTTAATACAAGTATATCATCAGCTTGTTGTAAGGGTTTTGCCTACAAAACCCTTACAACAATATTCAACTTTAGGGTTAATTAATACTAAAAAAATAACATTAATTGAATCAGGTATTAACCCAACACAAAGTTTATTTAATAATCTTGAATTCTCCTTTTTAAATATTACGCATTGCTTTGGAAGTACAACAGATTGGAACTTTAATAAGTATGGAAAACTTTGGACTTATAACTTAAATTACTTTGAGTACCTTAACCAAGCGAGTATATCGCAACAATTAGGGGAGAATTTAATTAATGATTTTATAAGTAAAACCGAAATTATCAAAGACGGATTTGAGCCCTACCCAACTTCGCTTAGGTGTATAAACTGGATAAAATTTATATCAAAAAACAAACTAGCTAATCCTATAATTGATGCCTCTATTTATACACAGTATAAATTTTTGGCAAATAATTTAGAATATCACTTATTAGGAAACCATTTGTTAGAAAATGCCTTTTCGTTGCTTATAGGGTCATACTATTTTAAAGACGAGCAATTTTATAAAAAATCAAATTTACTTTTAAAAAGCCAGCTAAACGAGCAAATTTTAAACGATGGAGGTCACTTTGAGCTATCTCCAATGTATCACAAAATACTGCTTTTTAGACTTCTCGATTCGATAAATTTGATTGCCAATAATACTTGGCAACCAAATGATTTGTTGACCTATTTAACAGAGAAAGCTCAATTAATGCTAGGTTGGCTTGAGGCTATAACTTATTCGAATGGTTCAACCCCAAATGTAAACGATTCAGCCAATGGTATTGCGCCTTCTACTTTGGAGTTAGTAAGCTATGCCAAAAAATTGAACTTGAGTTGGCAAGAAGGAAAATTAAAAGACTCAGGGTATCGGCTCTTCAGAGAAAAAAATTATGAGTTATTAGTAGATGTTGGAAATATTGGACCAGATTATATTCCTGGTCATGCCCATGCCGATACATTCAATTTTGAATTA
>CAZQWZ010000085.1:0-10618 GCA_964596935.1 uncultured Roseivirgaceae bacterium | reverse complement strand
ATAACTACCCGATGCACTTGCTACATAAAAGGGGTGAGGCTTGCGAAAAATGGTGTTTCTACTTACACCGCCCGTGAGTACTTCCAACGCACGGTCGTAAATAACCTTGCTCGATTGGCCATTTTGATTTGGATTTTGTGACATAGCTTTTACTGTTTTAAACTTGTGTTTCAGCGTATTGATTCAATTTTGTTCCAGTTTGTGATTGTAAGTAATCAAATTCAATTCCAGGAGCCATTTCTCTTACATATAACCCTTCTTTTGTAACATTTATAACGGCAAGGTTGGTGTAAATACGTTCTACCACTTGCTTGCCCGTAAGAGGGAAAGTGCATTCCTCTATAATTTTAGGCTCGCCATGTTTGGTCGTGTGTTGTGTGATAACGAAAATCCTTTTTACACCTGCCACCAAATCCATGGCACCACCTACGGCAGGTATAGCATTTTTAGCTCCTGTTGACCAATTGGCCAAATCACCTTCTTTTGATACTTGCATAGCACCAAGCACACAAATATCAATATGGCCGCCACGTATCATAGTAAAGCTATCTGCATGATGAAAATAGGCAGCTCCTTGTATGGCTGTAACACATTTTTTACCTGCATTTACCAATTCACGATCTTCGTCTTCCTTTGCAGGAATATCACCCATTCCTAGCAGTCCGTTTTCGGTTTGATAGATCAGTTCTCTTCCTTCGGGAACAAAGCCTGCAACCATTTCAGGAATGCCGATTCCTAAGTTTACATAAGAGCCATCAGGAATATCTAGCGCAACTTTTTGTGCCATTTCTGCACGGCTCCATCCATTTATTTTTGTATCTACCATGGGTAATTCTTTTGCGCTGCTACCAATTCAGATTCATTGGCAGGGTTAGTAACTTCAATAACTTTTTGAACAAAAATGCCAGGCGTAACCACAATTTCTGGATCTATTTCGCCTGCTTGCACAATTTGCTTTGCTTGCACAATAGCTACATTAGCAGCAGTACACATAATTGGATTAAAATTTCGGGCAGTAGCATGATAAGTTAAGTTACCATACCGGTCTGCTTTTTCACTTTTAATCAAAGCAAAATCAGCTTTAATGCCATATTCAAGTACATACTCTTTGCCGTTAAATATGCGTGACTCTTTGCCTTTGGCTAAAGGAGTATTAACAGATGCTTGTGCATAAAAGGCTGGTATTCCAGCTCCACCTGCTCTTATTCTTTCGGCCAACGTTCCTTGTGGAACCAGTTCAAGTTCAATCTCACCTGCATTATATAATTCAGGAAAAACGGTTGAGTTAGCCGTACGAGGAAATGAGCAAATCATTTTTTTTACTTGCTTATTCTCAATGAGTGCCGCAAGCCCCACATGGCCACTGCCTGTATTATTACTTACCACGGTTAAGTTTTTAGCTCCGTGGTCGATTAGGGTATGAATTAGTTCAATGGGGCTACCTGCCTCACCAAACCCTCCTATCATTACCGTTGCGCCATCGTATATTTCGCTAACGGCTTCTGATAAGGAACCAACTAGTTTATTGATCATTATTATACTTATTACACGCTTGCACTTTCAGTTTCTTCACTAACGCTACTGGTTGATTGCATTGACACGTTAAATAATCCAGCTTCATCATAAATTACACGATCTTCATATCCACTAAACCAAATAGCTTCAGGGTTTCTGCCTACAATGGCTATTTTTCCTTTATGTGGGGCATCTGATGCACTGCGTAATAATTTAAAAATGACAACCCCATTTTCGGCACCTGGTACACCTGGCATGGGTTCGTTGGTTACGGCAACCACCTCTGTTTTACCTAGGTAATGCGTAATTGATAATCTGGCACTTGCCTCAACGCCAGATAGCCCTTTTTGAGAATCGTTTAATAAATTCCACGAATCTTCTATTGGAAGATTAAAGGCTTTATGACCAATAATATCTCGTCCACAGAAAAAGTAATGATTATTAACTCGGTTTCGCTTTAACTCACGTTGCATAATACGAAGTGCATCTGGGTCATTATTAATACCTTTAATAAAAGGAGCTTGATTTTCGATGATGATATAATTTCGACTTGCTAATTGTTTAACAGCACGTTTGGTGCTCTCAATCCACACTAACCCACCATCAGGATCATCCATGTAGTTGCCATTTTTATCCTTTTGTAAAAACTCATCAGGATGATTAAAATGTATCATCAACCTAAACTGTACTTCAGGGTAGGCAGCATGCCAGTTATCTAACATATCAAAAAAGGTGCTGTCGAATCTATCTGGATAAAAAGCCAATTCTTTGGTTCCCAAACGTATGCTATCAATGCCCACATCAGCTAGTGCAGAAAACCATTCTGCCAGTTTCTTGTTGGTAAGCACCATTGGATCACCCCCAGACATTAAAATTTCTCTCAGCTTTTCACGATTAGATTCAGGATGTCTTCCTCCATTATCTTCTACTGCTTTATTATGTTCGAGTATGTAATTAACTAATTCAGGTATTTGAGCTAACCCTTTAGATGCAACTGTGCCATCTTCTCTAATAATTTCTTTTTTTGCAATTAGTTCTTCTCTATAGCAAAATCGGCAATGTGCAGAACAAGTATTGATTACATAAATTAAGCCTAATTCATATTTATGAATTAGGCCCTCTATAGGGCTGTAAGACATTTGATTGCCAGGATCGGGGGCACCATCAAGATCGAATGTTTCTTTAGGGCTTGCTTTTACCAGGGTTTGTACAGCTTTACTATTTTTTGCTATTTGAAAATAATGATTAGTGATTTTTACAGGCATACGAGCTTCTACATCTTGCTTTGTGTTTTTAAGCTCGATTAGCTCTTGCAATTCTTCTGATGAATAAAATCCTTGCATTTCTTCGGGTACTTTACCACTAATAAACCTTTTGAGACCCATTACAATCTCACGGTTATATTTTCCATTTTCAACTTTATCTAAAAAATCCTGTGCTTTCTTAGTGGGTTGATGTTTTTCTTGAGATGCCATAACATTTTTTTAGTTTGATAGTATGTTTTTAATTGTGGTAGTTTGTAATCAATTTTTATAGGGCGTTATAATCCATAATAGTTCTGCCTTTTTGCCACTTGTATTTTTAAATAGGTGGGGGCGGCTAGAGTGAAAATAAAAGCTATCTCCCTCTTCTAAATTATATTGTTTATCATTAACGGTAGCTTCAAAGGTTCCTTTAAGTACAAAGCAAAATTCCTGACCAGGAAAGTTGCTAGTCATTATTTCTTTTGAATCTGAATTTTTATTAAATTGAATGATATAGGGCTCTATTTGCTTAGATGGATTATGATAGGATAACAAATGCGAGCTTGCTCCATTTCTATTCCTATTAGCAAACCTACGTTCATTCGATTTTAGAAGTGGGTGTTGTACTAGGTTGTCGTTTTCGCCAATTAGCTCTCCTACGGTAGTTTGAAGTGCTTCTGCAACCTTTATAAGTGTTACAATAGAGGGGAAAGCCTTTCCGTTTTCTATTTGAGAAATAAGGCTAGGAGTAACTCCAATTTTGATGGATAATTCTTTCATTTGAAAGCCTAAGCTTTCACGTTTTTTCTTTATCCTTTTACCCATCTGGTCCATAAATCCGAAATGATATATGTTTAACTTAATTAACTAATACTGTACAAAGTTAAATTATATTTAATTAATTAAAGCAATAGTTTTGCAAACTATTCATCAGAAAATGGGTTATCAAAAGGAATGTCTTCATCGGGGTCTTTATCAAAGGGGCCAACTCCAGGTGGGTTAAATAAACCCCAGCGATCAATTACGTAATCCCATTGGTCAAAGCTAGCAACCCAATCAATAAAAAGTAGGCGGTACTCTTCGATTAACTCATGTACAAGGTCGTAATAATGTGCTTCTTTAAACCCAAACATTTCAAGGTTGTGGTTTTGGATCATTAAATCCATTGCTGCTTTTCTAATAATACAAGCCGCTTCCATTTTAATATCGTAAAGGCCTCCTGCGGTAGCACCCGCTACTTTAACCGTAAGTAGAGCAGCATCGCTAATCATAAATCCTTTGGTGCTTTGTAGCATTTCATTGTCATCGGGTATTAGCTCTGCAATTTGGTGTACTACATCAAATATTTCTTTGCCTTTTTTAAAAATAGGCAAGAATTTTGGGTTGATAAATTCTTCGTCTTTTTCTTCCACTTTGTTAAATGTTGAGGTTTGGGATAGAAATACTTTGGGCGTACCAGTATTCGTATTGGTGTATAAACACTAGTGTTGCTACTTCTACTTGAAGTATTGGCTTTTCTGCTAAAAAGCCTTTAAAGTATTCGATATTACATACAACGGTTGCTTTCTCTTTATTTATCTCAACGGCACTAAAAGCTATTTTAAGGAGCTCAAGTTTTAACCCCTTTAAAATATCTTCCAATTGGGCAATAAACATTTCATCTTCAATCTCGGTATTGTTGTGCTCAATTTTTTGCAGTATCATACCACTTAAATTGTTTAAATTTTTAGAGAACAGTGTTTGGATAATATCTTCTGCACTGGATTTTAAACTTTCTTTATGGTTGGGGCAAAAATCTTCGTAAGTAAAATAAGAAACCATTCCTGGAACGTTAATAATTTCCATTTCTTCGTTTAAAAAATCAGTAGAAATAAACGAGTAGAGCTCACGTTCAGAAGCATTATAGATGGATTCCAAACAAATATTATGTTTAGCCAAAAGATTTTGGGCATCTTTAAGTGCTACAGAAAGCTGCTGGTTTGATAATTTATCGGCAGCAGTAAAGGAGGGGTTTTCTAAAATCTCTTTTATTTTTTTACTAACCTGATTTTTAGAAGCATTCTCAAAAGCCATAATATTATTAAGCCATTGCGATTCTATATCCGCAGGAATATCGTTTTCGCCATGTTCGAAAAATGAAGCCCCATGTTCTGCTATTATTTTGAGTTTTTTTAGTTCATTTTCAAACTTTTTCTCTTCTTCTGATTTGTTCTTCATCTTATTTTAATCTTGACTCAACACTAACTTTTCGGAATCTTAAATTTCATGGTGATTTCCCCTGTTTCTGCATTTACAGACACGCTTTGGTTCTCGCTAGATAACTCTTTGCCTGTTGACATTTTAAACATTCCGGCTAAAAACTGCATGCCGTTATTCATTACATCTTCCAGTTGCTTTGCTGTTGTGGCTGTATTTATGGAAGTTACATCAGTTGAAACATCTGCTTTTACTTCCTGTGATGTTACCTGTTCTTTTTCCTCTTCATCCGATAAGTCGAGCATAGCTTGACTTATGCTTTCTGATTCTTTACTCTCCTTATTTTTTTCTGTAGATTCAAAATAAGAAGGTACGTTTTGTTCAGAAATGAGCTCTTGAAGTTGCTCAATAAATTGAGATTTTCCTTTATTGGAGAAATCAACAAAGTCGGTACTATTACTTCCAACTAATGCTCCTTCAAATAAATTTTGCTTTAAGAGTAAACCTCCAGCAATTCGCTCTTCAATTGTTCCTTTAGTAATAAAATTAAATACGGTAAGTTTATCATTTTTTTGACCTAAACGGTCTATACGACCAATTCGTTGATTCTTTTTTGCAGGGTTCCAAGGCAATTCAAAATTTATAACAGTATCTGCTACCTGCAAGTTAAGTCCAACACCTCCGGCCTCGGTAGATAAGAAAATTTTACACTTATCATCCGTTTCAAATTTTTCAATCAATTTACCTCTTGCTTTTACAGGCACTTTTCCGTTTAACTCTACAAAACCGATGTTAAGTTCACGTAGTAATTGCCCCAAAAGTTTATGCACCTTTATCCATTCTGAAAAGATGATGATTTTTCTATGCTCGTTTTGCAAATTCAATTTTTCAAGCAATATGTATTTTAGCTCTTCCATCTTTGGCGATTCATTTGTTTCGTCATCAATTAAATAAGTGGAGTCGCACACCATTCGCATACTGGTTAATAATTGCTGAAGCCGAGTTAAATCGAAAGGAGTGAGGAACTTTTTATGCACAATTTGAGAAATTGCATTGGCATACGATGCATGGTATTCTGCTTGCAAGGGCGTAAAACCTATAGGAACATCAATTTGCTGCAAGTTTGGTAGCTCCTTTAAAATTTCACGTTTTTCTCTTCGTATTAAAATGGCACTTAATTTAGATTTCAACTTTTTTAAATCGTAGTAGCCGTTTATTTTATTTGGTTTATTTGGATCGAAAAGGCAATGTTGATACGAAAACTCCCAAAGCGGGCCTAGAAAATACTGGTCAAAGATTGCTATAATAGAAAACAAATCAATTAGTTTGTTTTCTATAGGTGTGCCGGTAATAATTAATGTATGCTTGGGTTTTAATTTTTTTAACGAAGAGGCTGTTTTTGTTTCAAAGTTTTTTGCGCGCTGGGCTTCATCTAAAATCAAAAAATCGAATTCAGCTTTATTAATTATTACCTGATCGCGCAAAATACTTTCGTAATTCGCGATCAAAAATAAATGGTTTTCATCAAAATACTGCTGCTCACGTTCTTCAGGAGTTCCTTGCACTATCAACGCTTTTTCATTCGTAAATCGTTCTATCTCCTTTTTCCACTGCGCTTTTAACGAAGCCGGACAAACCACTAGTACTTTCTCAAAACCAAAAATATCTTTTTTAGCAATAGCAGCTCCAATGGCTTGCAGGGTTTTTCCTAGCCCCATTTCATCAGCTATAATCGCTCCTTTTTTAAATGTTGCAAACTGAATACCTGTTTTTTGGTACTCGTAAGGTTGTATTTTTAATAAGCTGTAATCTACAGTATGGTTACGCTCAACATCTTTCAGCAGTTGAGTTTCAAAAGCCCTTTCTACTTGTTCCTCCACTTCTGGCCTTATAAGCACTCGTTCTAGCTTTTTTGCTTCGTTTAAAAATTGCAGTAGTGCCGAGCAATCTTCTTTTCCAGAATAGTAATTATCAGTAAAAAATTTAGATACTAAAAGTTGTTCTTCAATTTGTAGTTCTCCTTTAAAAAACCAAGTTATTTTGTAGTTATCTAAAGGGTTTAAATATATTTCTAAAAACGAGGAAGTTTTTCGTAAACGTTTGTAAATGGATGGCGTTGTTTTTATTTTGTTGAAAGCATACATAATATGTTTAGTGGTACCTAATTTATTATGTTTTGAATCTAAGCTATTGCTATAACCAGTTTCATTTTCAAAATCACGCAGAAACACTTTATATTTTACTCCATTCTCGTTAGTTAATGTATGGTTGCCATAGATATTATCTGCCCATTTTATGCGGTAATTGGCTGCTCGGGCTTTTTGCCATCGTTCGTCCAAAACTCGTTTTAGCATTCCCTCACGGCTGTATTTTTGGTGCTCTTCGTGTATTTTAGGGTCTAGTTGATGTAGTTCATCCTCCAACTTCATTAAACATGCGTAGGTGAGTTTCTCCCAACCATCAAAAGAGTTCTCTAACTGAGGAATAATACGCCCATCTTCAACTTCTAGTTTACATTCTACATATTCTTTAGCGTTTGATGTTACTAAAAAATCGAATTGAGTTGCTGTTTGCGAAAGTAACTGGCATTCTCCGTTATGAAAAACCAATTCTCCGAGAATAAGTTCGTTTTTGTCTAAAGAATTTGAAAGCGTTTTTTTTTGTTTTGCAATAATTTTGGCTAATTTCATAGGTTAAAAATTGAGGTAGTTAATTGATGTAAAAATACAGATATATTACATATTTGGAAAGCACGATTAGGCCATGATTCCTTTAGCAACTTACCACATACTTGACAGTTTTTTTTAATAAAGGTGTCCTAAAATCTTTAGAAAAACTTGAAATATCATCTTTCAAAAAGTTGTATAATGAAACCACGTGAGATGAATGTGGAGTTGGTAGCTTTGATGGGATATAAAAAGACTGTTTTACATAAAAATAATAACTTGGAAATATGAGGAATATCAAAAATCAATACAAGCCCTTAAAATAAAAATCAATATGAAGCCTTTCAGACTACCAAGAAAAGCAAAGAAAAAATTAAAGAAAACGATATGGCTTTATCCTGCCGATGAAAAGGGTAATTTTTTGATGGCATGGCCAACTCGATCTCAAAAAGATTTTGATGCCATAAAACAAGGACTTGTTAGAGATATTATGGCGGATAGTACAAAAGCAACTAGAAAGAAGGAGAAAGCAAAACTTGATAAAATAATAAAAGTACCAAACGAACAACTTAGAATTTTTGTAGATAAAATATTTTCTAAAGAGTATCGCAATTCATCTTACTTCATACTTATAAAAGCAAAAAACAACCCTAAAGCTATTGTGGCTTATTATAATTTTGTAAATGCGTATCATTTAGTAGAAAAGGGAGAGGATTCTTATGGTAATATTTGCTGTATGGCAGTTGACTCTGCCAAAATGCTATTAAAAAAATAATTTCTTAAACTGACCTTTTCAGGCATGTTCTTCCTTTAGTTTTTCAGAGATAAATACTTTAATAACACTTTGGCGTGTTACGCCTAGTTTTTTTGAAATCTTGTCTAGTTCTTTTACCATCCAAGATGGAAAATCAACACTAACTCGTTTGGGTTCGTTACCTGGTTTTGTAATGCTTTCTAAATCTAAGAATTCAATAATATCTTCTCCATTATTAAATTTTTCATCAAACTTAGAGGCTGTTGTAGATTGCGATTTCATTTTTTCTTGATTTTCTTACTGAAATAATTCTAATCTTATTTCTTCTATTTGTATAAATGGCTGACCAATACGTATTATCAATTTGGGCTACCAGTAGAAATCTTTCTTCACTTGTTGTTCGAACTTGAATGATAACCCTGTCAGAATCAGACCAAAGTTCTGAAGCTGTTTCAAAGTCAATACCATGCTTGTTCTTATTAGATTTACTTTTAGCAGGATCAAATTCAAACATATATACTAATAGAGGTAATAATTATTCAAATATAGTTTAATTATTATGCAATTAATGTGTAATAATTGATTACTTTCCGATACAAAACTTCCTAAAGATGTTCTCTAATAAATCATCAGTGGATATTTCTCCAGTAATTTCGCCTAAATGGTGCAAGGAGTGGCGGATGTCTTGGGCCACAAAGTCATTGGTGATGCCTGAATCTATTCCTATTATAACTGCTTTGAGGCTTTCTTTGGTAAGTATTAGTTGATGGTGCCTAAGGTTGGTAACAACAGTATCATTGGTTTGTAATGCCCCTAGCGAAAGTTTAGCGAAGCGTAACTTGTGCTTATAAATGAGAAACAGTGTCTTTGACTTGGCAAAAAAGCAAAATAAAAATGAGCACAAAATATAAAACACGAGACCAAATATCTGCCTTGCCGGCAGGCAAGAAGCTGCACTTTATCACATTTGTTGCAGTAGATTATGCAGGAATAAAAGGTTTGCTAAATATTGAATTTATAAAGTAATAGAGGTAAAAGAATGGAACATATAACGGGTTACAAACCCTTAAAAACATAAATGGCACAAGTTACGCTATCGCTAAACTCGCGCCAGCAGGGGCGAGTTTATTAAGGATGAAGAGTAATAACCCGTTTTTCTAACCCAAAATCATTACGAATCTTATGTTAATTGTATTTTTTTTGCAATCTAAACTTAAACTTAATTACCTCATTTGAGTTTGGTATTACCGGTGCAGTTTTATATTGATTTGGTACAGCATCCCAATTATCATAAGTATGCCCCTCTATATAAAACCTGTTATTGGGGTTTGTAGGGCCACTTGGCATGGTGTTGGGCATTATAATGTTGTATGGGTTGGTAGGAGGTCGTGAGCCTGCATGCGTGCCATTTAATACTAATTCAGTTTCGCCATCTCCATCAATATCCATACTAATCCAATTTAAAGATAATATTTCGTTATAGGTGCCATCTGCAACCATTTTAGTAATCTCTTTATTAAACCGCTCAATTATGTGTTCGGCATTTGGAACATCTTTGCTTATTGCAAAGTGTAGTGGCCTTTTTACAAGTGTAGTTGTGCCAATTTCTAAATAGTCAGAGGCATTTTCCCCTTGGTACGTTAATAGGTACTGAACAAGTAAAGCATCAACTAGCATATAATCTTCTTTACCCTCCAGTAATAATTGCAAATTGCTCTGGTCGCTTTTTCCATGAATTAAATGTATGGTAGAGTCAAGTTCTATGCCATAATCATAAGCATCCACCACACCAATAATTTTTCCTTTTAAATCTTTGAGACTTGTTGCGCTTACATCTGTTCCTTTTTTTCCTACCAAAATAAGTCTGTTTTGGAGGTAAGGTATTGAAAAAATTAAAGATGAAGCCCTTTCTTCACTATGCCATATTGCATCAGTACCATCGTATAAATTAGAATTGATACCCTTTAGTACTTGGCTAAAATCAACTATTTTGTGGGTTATTTTTATACCACTTCTGTTTAGTGCTTGCCTCACAATTGCAGTAGCAATTGCCTTATTCCCTTTTTTGTTTGTAAATGGAGGCCATACATCCGAAGCGAGTATAAGCTGTTGGTTTTGTGCATTAATACTAGGTGCACCAGCCAATAAAAGTAGAGAGAGTAAAAAATATTTCATATTATAATAAAAAGTATATTTAAAGGTAGATATAAATATGCAATTACTGCTCAATTATAAAGTTGAAT
>CAZQWZ010000084.1:0-10701 GCA_964596935.1 uncultured Roseivirgaceae bacterium | reverse complement strand
CAACAGTAGCTTTATTGGCTGATATAGTTTTATAACTTAATGTATCCACTTCTTATTTTTTTGAAATACAATCCTCTCCCCTTCAAACGGGGACACAAAAGTAGAATTATATTATTGCAATTCCAATACTTACAATAAAATGTGTAAGATTTTTAGGATGCTTTTTTAAGATGCCTTAAAAACCAGACGTATTTTTCAAAAAAATGCAAAATAAGCTATATCAAAAGGCATCATAAGCTAATAATTAATGTCAATTTCATTTTTCTGCGGTTTAGTTATACAAAAATAAAATTACTGATATTTTTCTATTTTAAGAATTAGAATTATGGATATGGCTAGTTTTGCGAAATGAATCATCTCTCAGTAGAAAAATTAAGCAAAAGTTTTTCTGATAAAATACTATTCGAAAACATATCCTTAGGAATTGATGAAGGAGGAAAAGTAGCATTGGTTGGAGCTAATGGTACAGGAAAATCTACCTTTCTTAAAATATTAATGAAAGAAGAATTTGCAGAATCCGGAAATTTTAATTTCAACAAATCAATTAAAGTTGGTTTTCTTCAACAAGAGCCCGATGTACATAACCATGCTCAAATTATGGATTATGTATTGGCAAGTAATGATCCGGTAATTCAAACAGTTCGAAAATATTATCATTTTCTTGAAGAGCATAATGCTGAAGAAATGGATGCCAACTTGCTAGATCGAATGACTGAGCTTAATGCTTGGGATTTTGAATCTAAAGCTCAGCAAGTGCTAGGCAAATTGGGCATTCATAATTTAGCTCAGCCCGTTGATGAATTAAGCGGTGGCCAAATGAAACGAGTAGCGCTTGCAAAGCTATTGCTCGAAGAGCCCGATATGCTTATTATAGATGAGCCTACTAACCATTTAGATTTAGAAGCAATTGAATGGTTAGAAGAATACCTTTCTAAAAGTAGAGTTAGTTTGTTATTAGTAACTCACGATAGGTATTTTTTGCAAGCGGTAACTAATCAAATAATAGAGCTTGATAATGGCAACTTATATAAGTACTCTGGTAGCTATACAGATTTTCTTGAAAAACGCATAGAACGCCAACAGGTTGAACAAGACCAGGCTGACAAAGCTAAAAACTTGCTTAAAAAAGAAGTAGAATGGCTTAGCCGCCAACCTCAAGCCAGAACAACTAAAGCTAAGTACAGAATTGATGCAGTTGATGGCATTCGTAAAACGGCAAATCAAGTAAAAAAGAAAACTAAACTAGAAATAAACTTAACTGGTAGCAGACTGGGAAAAAAAATATTAGAAGTTGAAAACCTATCAAAGCAATTTGATGGCAATAAAATGGTTGATAACTTTAGCTATATTTTTAAGCCAGGCGATCGTATTGGGCTAGTAGGCAAGAATGGCGTTGGCAAATCAACCTTTCTAAATTTAATAACAGGCAAAGTTTCGTTAGATTCAGGATCTATTATTAAAGGTGAAACGGTTACCTATGGCTACTACCATCAATCAGGAATTAAATTTGATAATGCACAACGAGTAATTGACTCTATAAAAGATATTGCAGAAGTAATTGAGCTAAAAGATGGCAATGTAGTTACGGCTTCGCAGCTGCTTACGCTATTCCATTTTCCACCTGAGAAACAGTATGATTATATAAAAAATCTTAGTGGTGGTGAAAAACGCAGGTTGCAACTACTTAAAGTACTAATGGGCAATCCTAACTTTTTAATTTTAGATGAGCCCACCAATGACCTCGATTTAGAAACTTTAAACACGTTAGAAGAGTATTTAGAAAAGTTTGCAGGTTGCATTATGATTGTTTCGCACGATAGATACTTTATGGATCGGCTGGTAGAACATATTTTTTCGTTTGAAGGCGATGGCATTATTAAAGATTACCCTGGCAACTATACCGATTATAGAGAAAGTATCAGTAAACCAAAAAAACCAAGTAAAGCTAATGACGCGCCTAAATCTCAAAAAGGAAAAACTACAGGAAAAAAATTAAGCTTTGGAGAAAAAATGGAGCTTGAAGAAGTAGAAAAAGCTATCGAAAATCTTGAAGCCATTAAAATTGACCTAGAAAATAAGCTTAACAGTAACGAGCAAGATTTTGAAAAACTTACCGAATGGGGCAAAGAACTTAAAAATACTGAACAAGCGCTAAGCACCAACGAAGATCGCTGGCTAGAGTTAAGTGAAGGAATTTAAATTTGAATTAACTATTTTCGCATTTCAAAATATAAAACAATGAAGAATAAATTGTCATTATTAATTGCACTGCTATTTTTAGGTGCAGCAGCCCAATCACAAGGCGTTAGTAAACTTTACAAAAAAGTTAACCCTTCGGTAGTGCTCATAAAAGTGGAGAGCAAAGAGCTAGTTACTGATAGAGCAACTTTTACCAAGCAATTGGTTACCATGTCGGGGCTTGGTTCTGGGGTTGTTATAAATGCTGATGGACATATTATGACTGCAAGCCATGTTATTGCAGATGCCGAAAATATTATTGTTGAATTTGCCAATGGCGAAGAGGTTCCTGCAACCATAGTAACCGCTAGTAAGGATGCTGATGTAGGTATGATAAAGCTTGTGTGGATACCAAAAGATATGCAAGTTGCTAAATTAGGCAACTCTGATTTGGTTGAAATAGGTGAAGCTATAATGATAATTGGAGCTCCTTATGGTTTAAGTCATTCAGTTTCTACAGGCATAATAAGCGGAAAACATGTAGAAAAAGATTTTACTTATGATTTTGTTGAAAGTGAGTTTTTTCAAACTGATGCAGCAATTAATCATGGTAACTCAGGCGGCCCCATGTTTAATATGAAAGGCGAAGTGATTGGGTTAGTTAGTTCTATTTTAAGCGAATCGGGCGGTTTTGAAGGCATTGGTTTTGCCGCCACTATTAATATAGCCAAATCACATTTATTGGGTGCACAACCTTTTTGGCTTGGCGTGGAGTTTATTCCATTAGCAGGAAAGCTCGCTCAAATATTTAACTTGCCTCAAGCGATTGGTTTATCCGTACAAAAAGTAGTGGGAGCATCTCCAGCTGCACTTGCAGGACTTAAAGCAGGCATTTACGAAACCACCATTGAAGGATTTCCTATACGTACGGGTGGTGATATAATTTTGGCCATAGATACCTTCCAAATTTCAAAATCACTAAACCCAGCAGAAATTCGAGCGCATTTTTCAGCTATGAAATCTGGCACCACTTTTAACATTAAAGTATTTAGAGAAGGCAGTGTTTTAGACTTGGTTGCAGTAGCACCATAACCTCATATAAACTAAACTCGTTACTTTTGAATAATTAATAATTATAAACCATTTTATAAATTACAATTAAATGAAACAAATTAAATTACTAGGGCTGGTATTTTTTACAGCCATAATACTCCAAGCTTGTTACCCTGGCGATAGTATTCCCATTTCTGATTTAGACACAACTAGCACTTTTTACGAACCTGCTGATTTTGAAACACCGCATGCTGGTGCTGCAATTATGTGGGAAGTAGTTCAAATTAAAGACGATAATGCTGAAGACTTACCTTATAATGGACAAGTTGATGATGAGATATTAAATACTACATTAGAAAATATGGTAAGTATTTATGGAGAAGCCAATGTTATTATAATAGCTGAAAAAGATGCCAATGGCGATCTCATTAGTGAAGTCCCTATTCCATCTTCCTTTCCTCCAGAAAACATTCTTTTATATGAAGAAGGTGCAACTGATAATCCTCCAAACCCATCGGTAGAAGCTCTTTTTACTTCGTCTATTATGCTAAGAGAGCAAACAATCGCTTACGTTTACCCTGGGTATCCTTGGTATGGCGGTGGTTGGGGTTGTTGGTATTGCTCTCCTTGCTATTACTGTGGGTTTCCTACGGTGGGCTACCAAACCTACGAAGTAGGATCTGTAATTATTGAAATGATTAATATCCGCGAAATAGAAGCTGGTCCAATTGACCCAAATAAATCCCCTTTATCTTGGATTGCCGTAAACAGAGGTTTAATTGGTTCTGACAAAAAATTTAATGCTCAAAGAACTGAAGATGGAATTAATCTAGCATTCAAACAATCTCCTTATTTAAACTAATTGCAAATTTTTATTAATATAATCATGAAAAAAATATTATTATCTGCATTAATAATCGTTGGTTTTGCAATTAACGCAAATGCACAAACATCTTACTGGACATTTAGCTGGCCCATTTCTATGGGAGTTGGTACCACAAACGAATATATAGCCAATACAAGTTTTAGAGGCATTGCCATTGATGGGCGAGGCTTTTTAACTGATAACATCTCTGTTGGAGGAGCTTGGAGTTGGGAAGTTTTTGATGAAATAAAAAGAGATTTACCTCCAACCGAAGTTAGTTTTGATGGAAACCCAGGCCATATAAGTGGCACTCAATACAGGTATTTGAATACTATTCCAATATTTGTAAACTCTCATTATCACCTAGGTCAAAATGGGGGAGTTAGACCTTATATTGGTATGGGCATTGGTACAGTTTATGTAGATCAACGTACCGATATTGGCTTTATAAGTATCCAAAGCCAAATTTGGCGATTTGGGGTTCAACCTGAAGTAGGTGTATTTATTCCATTTGGCTTAACAGGCACTGGCGTAAACCTTAGTGCGAAATACCGCTATGCCACTAAAACAAGTGATGATATAGCTATCAACATGTTTAGCTTTGGCATCGGTTTTGGATTTATGAACTAATCAATATTTCTTTTAAAGCATAAAAAAAAGACTAGTAAACTGAGTTCGATGTAAAAAAGTATACGTCAATGCGAAAAAACGTATTTGGAGTTTCAAATGATTGAAGATTTTTGTTGTTTTTGTGGCATTCTGCTAATAAAAAAACAGATTGTCACAAATTTTTAAACAAAAAATCCGCAATAACGTTTTGAGTTATTTTTAGAGGGTTTACTAAATCCTTATGTCGAACTGAGACTAGTAGTTATTACTAGTCTTTTTTCATGCTTTATTTTTCTCAACCCTCATTGCTTGATCGATCCAATAGTTTAGGGTTTATAGATTTTTTTGCTTTTGCTCCTAGTTTTATTAACTTTTCTGTTTGGCCAACTAAATTACCACTCCCTTCTGTTAACTTGCTCATGGCATCTTGATAGGCAGTTTTGGTGGTTTCAAATGATTTCCCCACTTTAATTAAGTCTTCGGTAAAACCAACAAACTTATCGTAAAGTGTGCCACCCACTCTGGCAATTTCTAGCACGTTTTTAGTTTGCTTATCTTGCCTCCATATATACGCAATGGTTCGCATTACAGCGAGTAATGTACTTGTAGTAACAAGAACGATGTTTTTTTCTAGTGCAAAATTATAAAGCAAATCATCCTTCTGTACTGCTAAATGAAAAGCAGGCTCAATAGGAATAAACATCATTACATAATCTGGTGTATTTAAGCCATACAAATCTTGGTAATTTTTTTCACTTAAATCTTTAATCATTTCGCGAATAGAGCCCAAGTGCAGCTTTAAATACTTGGCCTTTTGCTCTTCATCTTCTTCCTTCGCATACCGCTCGTAAGCAGTAAGCGATACTTTAGAATCAATTATTAAGTGTTTGCCTTCGGGCAAATTAATTACAAAATCAGGGCGCTTTAAATTCCCATCATCATCTCTTATGGCACTTTGTGTACTAAAGTGAACTTCTTTTTCGAGGCCTGCTTTCTCTAGTAATAACTCCAATTGCAACTCGCCCCAATCACCTTGCACTTTCGAATCGCCCGTTAATGCTTTGGTTAAGTTTTGCGCCTCTTGTGTAATTTGCAAATTAGATTGTTTCAATGCAGTTATTTGCTCTTTTAAAGTGGCATTCCACTCTAAGCTGTCTTTATTAGATTTTTCAACCTTTTGCTCAAATGTTATAATCCTTTCTTTTAAAGGATTAAGGAGATCGCTTAAATTTGATTTATTTTGCTCGGTAAATTTTTTGCTTTTTTCTTCTAATATTCTATTTGCTAAATTTTCAAATCGTGTTTCAAGTACTTTTGCTTCTTCAATAAATTTAGCCTCAAGGTTCTTAATATTTGTTTCGGCTACTGCTAATTCTTGCTTTTTAATAGATAGCGTTTCTCGTTCTTGCTTAAGTTCCTCTGTTAGCCTATCTCTTTGATTTTTAGATTCTTCCAACTGCCCATTTAACAAACCCTCAGATTGTTTCCTTATTTTATTCAGTAATACAAAAGCAACCACGCTACCAAGTGCTAACCCAAAAACAAATATTAATACTTCCACTTCCTTCTTTTTTTCTGCCAAGGTATAAAAAAATAAGGCCATAAGATTCGTTAATCATCTACTTTTATTATCATTACGCCCTCGTGAAAAATATCTATAAGTACTTTTTAATATTCTCAATTATTTACGGTTGTATTACAACTAGTAATGGACAAGAAATAACCCTATCTTATTATGTTTCGGCAAAGGAATATGTAAAGAGCAATAACCTTACTATGGCTTTAATTGAGCTAGACAGTGCAACTTCTATTTCGCCAAATTTTGCAAATGCTTATGCCTTAAAAGGTAATATATGGGAAATTAAAAAGGAAGACAGAAAAGCTATAAGCCAATACAGTTTAGCCATATTGCACAACCCTTTGTTAACCGAATCGTACTTGCGTAGAGCAGCATTGCATTTTAAGCTTAAAGATCATAGAGATTATGTGCTAAACGATGTAAATGAATCCATTCGAATTAACCCAATGAATGCAAGTTTGCATGAGCTAAAAGCATACTATTATGCAAATACGTTAAGCCCTCAAAATTTAAAGCCCGATTATGGCAACGCCATTAACTCCTTAAACACGGCCATATTACTTAATCCTAAGGAATCAAAATATATAAAACTAAGGAGCGATTACAAATTTAAAAATGGGCAGAGATTATCTGCGTTAATGGATATTAATGCAGCCATTGATAAATCCAGCACGAATCATACGTATTACCATTCGCGTGCCATTATCCGATTTACAATGAGCGATTTTAGGTCGGCATTAAACGATATTAATAAAGCAATTGAGCTAAGTACTGGAGATTATATGTATTACCAATTGAGAGGAAATATATATTATAATCTAAATCAATATAACCAAGCTTATGATGATTATTCAACAACCATAAATTTTATTTTTCAAGAGATTTCTAAAATTAAGTCTCAAATAAGCTCCAACAGCCCTCTTAATAAAAATTTGCGCCAAACATTATTGCTAAGAGGCATGACTTTAGTGCAAGAAAACAAGCCTTATGATGGCTGTGATGATTTTAAACGTGCCTTACAAATGGGTGAAAGTAAAGCAACCAATTATATAAGGCAGTATTGCCAATAACAACTTATACCTTATATTTAGCATCAATCATTTTATTACTATCATCAGAAGTCATTAATGCATAATTAAATCCTTTATGGATAGCATAGCCACCCGTAGCACCATCTTTTCGTAAGGCTAAAAAGCCTACTTGCAGGTTTTTATAATTAGGCTCTTTTTTAATAATGCGCTCAACTGCCGCTTTACAAGCTTCTTCGGGCTCATATCCTTGCCGCATAAGTTCAACTACCAAATGGCTACCTGCCACTTTAATAATGGCTTCGCCCATACCGGTAGCAGTAGCTGCACCAATTTCATTATCTACAAACAAGCCAGCACCAATAATGGGAGAGTCGCCTACCCTGCCACGCATTTTAAAGGCTAAACCGCTAGTGGTGCAAGCACCAGAAATATCTCCATTCTCATCTTGGACCAATAGCCCAATGGTATCGTGGTTTTCGATATTAATTATAGGCTTATATTCTGATTTAACTTGCCATTCTTCCCACGCTTTTTTAGCATTATCGGTTAGCAAATTTGTTCTTTTAAATCCTTGTTCTTCTGCAAAGATTAATGCTCCTTCTCCTATTAATAAAACATGGGGCGTTTCCGTCATTACTTTACGTGCAACGCTTATCGGGTTTTCGATATGCTCTAAACCTGCAACTCCGCCACAGTTACCCGAAGGGTCCATAATGCAAGCATCCAATGTTACATTTCCATCTCTATCGGGCATTCCTCCTAAGCCTACAGATGTGTTGGTAGGATCTGATTCGGTCACTCTTACACCTGCTTCTACAGCATCAATAGATGCTCCGCCTGCTTTTATCACTTTCCAAGCTGCACCATTGGCTTGAATGCCGTGGTTCCAAGTAGAAATAATAGTGGCTTTACCTGTTGATTTATACGTTCGGCCGTGAGCAAAACTTGCAGTTAATGGAGCTACTCCCAATATCGAAGTTAAGATGGCTGACCTTTTTAAAAATTTTCTTCTGTTAAACATAATTATGTCTTTTAGTAATACTGATTCGAGCCACTAAGCGCAGCAGCTTTCTCAAATAATGTAAGAGATTTTTCGAATGCCTTGTTTGTAACAGGATTCATTAATTGATAATATGCATTTCCTCCCCAAACTAAACGGGCAATTTCTGCTTTACAATAGGCATGTATCCCGTTTTTAGAAGCCTCAAATTCTTCCTCTGTGAATTCTACATCAAGTTGATTAGCAATAGATTTTAATGAATTATTTCGGATTTGGTTCCACTCAAATCCTTTACTATAATTTGCTAACGTATTTGCTAACAATATTTCCCTATTGGTTAAATAGTAATTGATGGCAAAAGTTCTAAGCACGCCCTTGGTTAAAAATTTAGCATATAAACTGCCTGTTTGGGTGGTATCCATTGGCACAAAATAATCTGGCATAATTCCACCTCCACCATAAACCACACGACCTCCAACGGTTTCAAATTTTACTGAATCAGAAAAATGAATGCTGTCAGCATTATAAAACTCTCCATTGGTAAATCGTTCAGAAATATCATGGGCATATTCTACATTTCCATTTTTATACGATTTCTGAATGCTTCTACCCGAAGGCGTGTAATACCTAGCAATGGTTAATCGGAGTTCTGAACCATCAGTTAAAGAAATTGGCATTTGCACTAAGCCTTTACCAAACGATCTTCTTCCTACAATTAATGCTCTGTCGTTATCTTGCAAAGCACCAGCCACAATTTCAGAAGCGGAAGCACTATATTCATCTAATAATACAACCACAGGTTGCTCTTCAAAAACACCTTTTGAAGTAGCCTTAAACTCATCGTTATACTTACCCATTTTTCCTTTTTGAGAAACGATGATTCTGTTTTCTTTTATAAATTCATCGGCAATTTTTTCAGCAGCATGTAAATAACCACCAGGGTTGCTTTGCAAATCAAACACTAATTGTGTCATCCCTTTTTTCATCATTTCATCTAGGGCATTCACAATTTCTTTATGGCTAGATGAGCCAAACCTACTTAGTTTTATATATCCCGTAATGTCATCTACCATGTAAAATGCAGCCACCGTAGATTGATGGATGCTACCTCGTTTAATCTTAAAAGGTATCTCAAGTTTGTCAATTGGGCGGTAAATAATTAATTCTACTTCACTGCCTTTATCACCAAGCAATCGGCTCGTAACGCCTTTGAAGTTAATCTCTATACCAACAACAGACTCTCCATTTACAGAAATTATACGATCGCCAATTTGAATTCCTGCTTTAATTGAGGGTCCTCCTTTAGAAGGTTTAACCACAATAATGGTATCATTAATTACATCGAATTCAATACCTATGCCATCATAGCTTCCTTTAAGGCCTGCGTTAACACGGTTTAGTTCTTTGCCTGGGATGTAAGAGGTGTGAGGATCCAACTCCTTAAGCATTCCTTTTATGCCTTCTTCTACTAAATAATCTACATCCACACTATCTACATAATTATTATCTATGCTTAATAGTACTTCTCGCATTTTTTCAATAGCCGAGCCTGTTTTTTTAGTTTGAATGGGTTTATCTACAAATTGAGCTCCGATTATAATGCCAGCACCAATTGCTAGTGCTAACCATATTGGGAGTAATATTTGTTTGTTTGAGTTATTATTCATCTAATAGTGATTCATCTATCCAAGGTCTATGTCCCCACAGGCCATTATGATGCAATAATCAGAAATCTTCTTTATAATGTGTTATAAAATTAAATTCATCTACTCCTGTTTCGTAAAATTCTGCAGATGACCATTTGTATTTCTCCGGACTTGTAGCAAGATTCCAATGCTCTTGTAAAGGATTATTATGAATATACTCTAATTTTTGTTCCATCACTTCAGTAGAAAACATATTAACAGCCAATGGATCACGCTGCCAAACTCTATATCTTCTTTCTTCTTCATTCACCTTAAAATTATAGAGATTCTTAGATTTTGACTTTTTTAAGATCAGCTATAATACTATGAGCAGTAAACTTATTAAAACTTGCATTGGGCATTTCTTTGCCATTTAATGCCGACATTTTCCATAAAACGTGCATATGATTAGGCATTATAACAAACCCATATACTTTAATCATTTTCCTTTTCACCAATGTGCTAAGTGAATCAATAATAACTTGTTTGTACTAATCTTTTCGCAATAGCCTACTCCAATCCTTTATCGTATTGGTCCAAAAATAAGTTTCATCTATAAACATCTTTGAACTTCTTATTGGCTTGAACGAATTATCGGATGCCATAAAATTAAAGGTAAACAATTTCTCTTATTAAGGTTTGTGAGGACACAGACTTTGGATAAGGTACTTTTAAGGTTTGTGAGACACAGACCTTGGATG
>CAZQWZ010000083.1:0-10729 GCA_964596935.1 uncultured Roseivirgaceae bacterium | reverse complement strand
GGTGCCTCTTTAAAATCGCGTGATTTTATAGATATTATTAAATCATATTAATAAAGCCCTCATTGCGAGGAGTTAATATTTCATACGTGCAGAGGATTAGAAAAACCTGAATTTGTTTCAAAAAAAACTTCTTTTCTATCCAGAGGCACGAGGGATCTTATCAGACAATAAGGTTACTCACTAGAAGCAGAAGATTCCTCGTACCTCGGAATGATAAAGTGATATTTGGAGGTTTGATAAAACTGCGTTTTCTCTCTGATCTGAGAACAAGCAAGCATTGACCTTCGTTTTAAATATATATAAACAAAATAGTATGAAAACCCTCTTTTCTACCTTGTTTCTATTAGCACTCTCTTATATAGCTAATTCGCAAGATCAACCCTATTGTAACTTACGTGGTTCAGTTTATGAAACACCCACAAAACAGGGTGCTGATTTTTGGGTTTATGAAGAAGAATCCGAAGCATTTGCTGATATGCTAGTTTTTGAGGAAGAAAATAAACTTTATGCAGATGAACCAGGAGTTTGGTTTTTTGTTGATAACATTGGTTTAGCAGACTTTAGAATATTTTTTACCAAAGAAAAAAGTGAAGCGGATTTTATAGTATATTTTATCGATTCTACCACCTTTGCTGGATGTAAATAACCTAGAACTTCATGAGCTATCAAGAATTTACTATTACCTGTAAAACAGAATTTATTGAAATTCTAATTGCTGAATTTGATGCCGTGGGTTTTGATACCTTTCAAGAAACCGAAACTGGCTTTATAACCTTTTGGGAAGAAGATTATGATGCCAATTTACTAAGCGACCTCTCTGAGAGATATTCGAAATCTGCTTCTTTTACTTTTTCCATAAAAGAAACAGTTAAGCAAAATTGGAATAAGGAATGGGAGAAAAATTACGACCCTATTATAATTGATGAAACCTGTATTGTAAAAGCGGCATTTCATACACACCTTCCACCATATCCTATTGAATTAATCATTACGCCCAAAATGAGTTTTGGCACGGGCCATCACGAAACCACCTATTTAATGTTAGCCGAAATGCTTACCCTTGAGTTTAGAGAGAAAAAAGTTTTAGATGCAGGAACAGGCACTGGAGTTTTAGCAATTTTAGCAAAAAAACAAGGAGCTATTTCTGCTTTTGCTTTTGACATTGATAATTGGTGTGTAGAAAACACAAACGAAAATGCGGATGCCAATGGAGTTGAAGTAAATGTTATAAAAGCCTCCATTGAAGATGTTTATCTTAATAATACTTATAATGTAGTACTAGCCAATATTAACAAAAATGTGCTGCTAAGCCAGATGCATTATTATAAACAAGCATTAAGCAAAGACGGAATTTTACTATTAAGCGGTTTTTACGAAACTGATTTAGAAGATATAAAAGCATCTGCCTTAAAAGCTAATTTAGCATTTCAACATTACAAGGTGCGCAATAATTGGACAATGGCTCGTTTTATTGGTTAATATATTGTCATTTC
Source organism: uncultured Roseivirgaceae bacterium (assembly GCA_964596935.1). Taxonomy (GTDB): domain Bacteria; phylum Bacteroidota; class Bacteroidia; order Cytophagales; family Cyclobacteriaceae; genus JAKISE01. The sequence goes on along the minus strand of CAZQWZ010000083.1, from coordinate 9,236 downwards.
TGCAAAGGAGGGTTGAAATTAACAGATTCCTGCCTGCGCAGGAATGACGATAATATTGAGTTTTTTCATAAAAAATAAACATCTCACTTCTAATTTTGCTAAATTTCGTAATTAATTGAATGAAGAAAATAATCACCATACTAATTCTTTTTGTGCTGGGCAATCAAGGCTACAGTCAAGAATTTGAATTAACGTATAAATTAGGTGTTTTTGGTGATGAAGTTCGTACCCTTTTAAGCCAGAGTAATAACGAAACATCTATTGGTGTTGGCGAATCTTTTGCTGTTGCCTGGAGAGACTTTACTCCAGATTTACAAACAAAAATTACCAAGCAAACCAAGCAAATGAAAACTGCGGGAGCAAAAACCCGGTTTCATTTAACAGAGTATTTTGGTGCTTTAGCAGCGGCCATCAACGATGAACATGCCTCGGTAAAAGCTATCACTAGCTTTTTAGTGGTATCCCAAAAAGTATTAGATCAATACCCTTTAAGTAAATCTATTCTCTTTTACAAAACGGCTAGAACCTTCTTCGAAACTGGTGCATTATACTCCTCAAATGGATACCAGCTTTTTGCCACAAACAGAGACTATGTTTTTGAGTTTGCGATAGAAGAGTTTGCCCCCATTGAAGAGGAAGTGTCTGAACCTGAAGAGTATGATGACGAAGAGTATGCAGATGATGATGACAATTTTAACGATTGGAATGAGGAAGAAAATTACGATAGTGACGACTGGGGAACTAACTGGGAAGATGACTCCACTTCTTATGATGAAGAACCAATTCAGGAAATATTAGAGGAAGAAGTGCTAACACGACCTGTACTAGGGCCAACCATAATATTTGAACGATTGAACCTAGAAATTACAACTTCGTTTGATACAAGTGTTGTTAAAAACAGCAAGGGTGCCTTACTTATTATGGAGCAGATTTTTATAGGGGAAAAAGGCACGTTTGATTGGTCTTCGGTTGGGTTATCTCCCGATTCTGTTTTTGTTGAATTTAAAGGCTTTGAATTTGACATAACCCAAACACACCTTTCTGCCAAAGGGGCATATCTTACCTACATCCCAATGTTAGAAGACCCAATCCCTGGCATATTCGAATACATACCACAACAGGTTAAAAACCCTAATAAGCTTTCATATCCCCGATTTAAGTCATTAAATAACAAAGTAGATGTTAAGCATTTAGGAGGCCCTGAATTTTACTACAGAGGAGGTTTTTCGTTGGCAGGAAACAAGATTTTAAGCGAAGGTAAATACAAAGGGCTCTCCGAAATTCGAATCGAAGATGCTGGAGGAACCAAACTAAAAATCAAATCATTCCGGTTTGTTTTCGAAGACTCAACAGTAACGGCTAAACGTGCCTCTATTGTTATTTACGATAAATATGATTCTATTTATCACCCTGCGGTTACTATTAACTATAATATAAACCATCAAAATTTAGTGGTTTCGCGCGAAAAAGGGGATTTCAAAAACACTCCTTATGTGGCTTCCTTGTACGATATTAACTTTACAGCCGATATCATTAAGTGGCACTTACCTCAAGATAGTATTTTTGTTTCAACTATATCAGCACGCTCTGAAATGCCATTACTCATTCAATCAAATGAGTATTATGATAAAAACATATTTAACGAAGTTGTGGGGTTATATGATTTTAACCCGTTAAAACTTGTACTCGTTTATGCTAAAAGAAAAGGCACAGATACCTTTTATTCGTATGATTTAGCTGAAGCTAGAAATATAGACTCAAAAGTTTTAAAAGGAGCCATGCTCGATTTAATGCGCAGAGGCTACATCAACTTTAATACAGTAACTAGCCAAGTAGTGCTTACCAATAAGGCAAAACACAAAGGCCTTGCCCAAAAAGGAAAGGTTGATTACGATAATATTTTGCTATACTCCTTAATTGATAAGGGCTTTAATGGGGTTTTAGACTTAGCCTCTCAAGAGTTTCATTTTAATGGGGTAGAAAAATTTTACTTATCTCAAATATTAGATGTTTCGGTTAACCCTGATAGCAGTAGAATTACCATGATGCCTAATAAAGACATTAAGTTTAATGGAAAATTGGCTGCTGGTAATTTCGATTATGTTGGGCACGAATTTATATTTAGGTACGATAGCTTTTTAGTTGAAATGAACCAGATTGACTCGATCCAGTTTTATGTTTTAGAAGAAAACAGTAGAGGAGGAACCCGTAAAAAAGTAGATAACTCTTTGGCAGGTATTCCTAAAGAGGGATTAAAAGTAAAAATTGATTCTTCAACCACTCAACCAAACATTGATTCAACAGCCTTTGATCAATCAGAAGTCCCACAAGGTGGTGTCGCTACTAAAACAAAAAACAGCATGTCCTCTTTTAGTGGCACCTCAGGGGTTTTATATATTAGCAAACCCAATAATAAAGCAGGCAAAAAAATAATTCCTAATTACCCTAAGTTTAAAGGAGGAGGAACAGGTTCGGTTGTGTATTTTGATAGACCCGAAATATTAAATGGCACCTACGATAAATCTATGTATTTTAAATTGCCTCCTTTTGATTTAGATAGTTTAAATGATAGTAACCCAGCTGCAATTAAATTTAAAGGCACTTTCCACTCCAACGGATGGTTTCCTGAATTTGCCGAAAATCTTCATATTATGCCAGATTATTCACTTGGATTTGAACATAGTATTCCTCCTGAGGGTTACCAACTATTTGGCGGCAATGGGCGATTCTATAATAGAATATCGCTTGACAAAAGAGGCTTGGTGGGCAATGGGAAACTAGAGTTTTTAACTACAATTCTTGAAAGTGAAGCCTTTATCTTTTATAACGATTCTGTAGCAGGTAGTGGCTACCTATACGAAATGAAAAATGAAGAATTCAATGGTGTCATTTTTCCACAAGCTTCTGTAGCTACTTATAAAATGAAATGGTTGCCGAAAAAAGATAGTATGTATATCCAAAACATTGGAGAGCCATTTAAGCTGTATAATGGCGAAGGCACATTGGATGGTTCGCTAATTGTAACCAATAGAGGAGTAAAAGGAAGTGGAATCCTTTTAACACACAAATCTGAGACATATTCAACCAATTACAGCCTGCAAGGCGAAAGTTATAAAGCTAGGCATGCAAGGTTTAGTATTAAATCTAACAACCCAGACAAACCAGCCTTCTTTGGAGATAACGTTAGAGTAAGCTTTGATTTGCCTTCAAAAAAAGCAGAAATAAACCCTGAAGTTGTTGGTGATGCTGCAATTGAGTTTCCTTATGCTCAATTTAATACCTCTATTACAAAAGCTGTCTGGGATTTGGAAGGGCAAAAGGTATTTATGTCTAAACCCGAGAATGTGCCAATCGAAGACTCCTATTTTTATACAACACGCAAAGACCTAGATTCGTTAGTATTTAATGCCACTGCCGCAGAATACGATATGCAAACTTTGGAATTAAAAGTAAGCGGAATACCCTACATAATTGTGGCAGATTCTAAAATAACCCCCGAAAACGGAGAGGTTTTAATTCTTGAAGATGCCCGAATTGAAACTCTTTTAAACACAAATATAATTTTAGATACTCTTAACGGGTTTCACGAAATATATAATGCAACCGTAACGGTTATTTCAAGAAATGAGTTTGAAGGTAACGGAACTTATCGATTTATTAACTCAGAGGAAGACACTTTTGCTATTCAACTAAGTGATTTTCACCTAGAAGAATTTATTGAAGGTAGGCGAGGAAATAAAACGGCTAAACACACGGTTGCCAATGGTGCCATTTTAGAAGAAGATCAATTGGTGATATCGCCAGGTATGTTTTACCGAGGAAATGTTAAAATGCTAGCTCATAAACCTGCACTAGAACTTGATGGTTTTGTTAAACTCGACTTAAAAAGCATACCTGATTACGACACTTGGATTGAGTATAACAGTAGTGGAGAACAGAAACAAGTGGTATTCAAATTTGATGAAAGCTTAACCTCGCAAGGCAAACTGCTATCCGCTGGCCTCCACTTTAGATATCAAGATTTTAGTTTATACAGCACCTTTTGCTATGATAAAGAAGATGAACAAGACGAAGACTTTTTTAAACCTTCTGGGTTTTTAAGTTTTAAGGCAGATAGCAACGAATTTATAATCATTAGCCGCGATAAAGACCTTGGCTTATCCTACTCTGGAAAAGTATTTGGCTATGACGAAATTACCCGTAACATCCGTTTCGAAGGGCCTGTAAGATTTATTGATAATAGCAAAACCCGTGCAATTAAAGCTTCGGCAATAGGGCTAGGTAATATGGCTACAAACGAATTAGAGTTTACCAGTTTTATGACTATGAACTTTAAAATTCCTGGTAGTTTGTTTGATATGATGGGTGATGATTTTGTGAGAGTAATTGAAGAGTTTGGAGCTGATGAAGCTTTTGAAGATAAAACCGAACTACTCTATTTAATGTCTGAAATAATAGGGAATAGAGCCACCAAGGCCTACGAAGAGAAATCATCCTTAGAATATGTGCCATTAAATACGATATCGCCCAATTTAGTGCGGCCATTTGTTTTTTCTAATGTAAAATTTAAATGGAGCGAAGACCAAAAGGCATTTTACAATGATGGTTTTGTAGGAATCTCTAACATTTTGCGTACAGATATAAATGCACGATTCGAAAGCTTTTTCGAAATTAGAAAAACCGAATCAGGAGAAACCATAAACCTGTTTATAAAAGCATCACCAGAATCGTGGTATTACTTTAGTATGGAAGAAGATAAGCTCCTGTTGTATTCTTCAAACGAAGATTTTAATAACCTAGTAGTTGCTAAAACCAATATGGGTAAAGCTAAAATTGGAGAGTTTCAATTTGGCCCAGCGGATATGCCTGAAACCCTCGACTTTATCAACACCTTTAGAGCCATCTATTTCGATATTGATGACCCTTATAACCTAAGCGATCCAGCTGCTTTAGACGAAACACCTGAAGATAATCTTGGTGATGACCTGCCTAAAGAAGAAGAAGACGATGGGTTTGGAGAGGATGATGATGATGACGGTTTTTAGTAAATATAAAATTCGAGAGGTGAAATGTGAATGGTAAATCTTTACCCTTCTTCACCCAACTCTCCTCATAATCAGCTATTTTTGCAGCTTCAAAATTAGTATAAGATGATTTCAGCAAATAATATATCCCTTCAGTATGGGAAAAGGGTTCTTTTTGAAGACGTAAATGTAAAGTTTGGTGCAGGCAATTGCTACGGTGTTATTGGTGCAAATGGCGCAGGTAAATCAACTTTTTTAAAAATACTAGCAGGTGATTTAAGCCCCAATAGCGGAAAAGTAACTTTAGAACCTGGCAAAAGAATGGCGGTATTACGTCAAAATCACTTTGAGTTTGATGAAGAAACAGTACTTAATACGGTGCTAAGAGGACACTCCACTTTGTGGAAAATTATCGAAGAAAAAGAAGCTGTTTATGCCAAACCTGATTTTAGCGAAGCAGATGGTAACCGTGCTGCCGAATTAGAAGCCGAATTTGCTGAGCTCGAAGGATGGAATGCAGAAAGCGATGCGGCTTCTTTATTAAGTGGATTAGGGGTAACAGAATCAGAGCATTATAAATTAATGAAAGAGCTTGGTGGCCACCTTAAAGTAAGAATACTTTTAGCACAAGCACTTTTTGGTAACCCCGATATTCTTATCTTGGATGAACCTACCAATGATTTGGATATTCAAACAGTTAGCTGGCTAGAAGATTTTTTGCTAGATTTTAAAAATACGGTAATCGTAGTATCTCACGATAGGCACTTTTTAGATACTGTATGTACCCATATTGCCGATATAGATTTTAGTGCTATTTCGTTATTTACAGGCAATTATGCTTTCTGGTACCAATCAAGTCAGTTGGCGTTGACTCAACGTTCTTCTTCTAACAAAAAAGCAGAAGAAAAAAAGAAAGAACTTCAAGCATTTATTCAACGCTTTAGTGCCAATGCTTCTAAAAGTAAACAAGCTACCAGTAGAAGAAAGCTACTAGATAAAATTAATATAGATGAAATTAAGCCTTCTAATAGAAAATACCCAGGTATAATTTTTGCACAAAATAGAATTGCAGGAGATCAAATTCTTCAAATTGATGGCCTTTCAAAATCATACCAAGGAAAGCCTCTTTTTACCAACTTTGATTTATTTGTTAATAAAGGAGATAAAATTGCTTTTGTTGGCCCCGATAGCCTTGCCATAACCGCTTTGTTTAAAACCTTAATGGGTGAAGACACCGCTGATTCTGGTGAATTCAAATTCGGACAAACTATTTCTACTGCCTTTTTACCAAACGAAAACGAATCGTACTTTAATACAGACGAAAACCTAATCGATTGGCTTAGAAAATACTCGGAAGGAGAAAAAGACGAGGTTTTTATCAGAGGCTTTTTAGGCAAAATGCTTTTTACAGGTGAAGAATCTACCAAAAGTTCAAAAGTGCTTTCAGGAGGGGAAAAAGTACGCTGCATGATTTCTAGAATGATGCTAAACGGTGCTAACTTGCTCATATTAGATGAGCCAACAAATCACTTAGATTTGGAAGCCATTATTGCCTTTAATAATGCGCTGAAGGAATTTCCTGGTACTGTTTTATTTACCTCGCACGATCATAAATTTGTAGAAACCGTTGCCAACCGTGTTGTAGAGTTACGACCTGATGGGTTTACCGATAAGCTTATGACGTATGATGAGTATGTGGATTGGAAAGCTAAACAAGAAAAGGCTTAAGTGAACTAAATTTTAAATTTTTATATCTTGTTTTTATCAACACCTGCTTGTCTAAGAATTGCAAAAAATGTGCCTTTGGGTAAATTTTTGCTCCCATGTAAAGGAACAATAACTGTTTTGTTTGTAGATGCACAATAATAAATATGGTGGCTTCCCTTAGACCTCTTAAAAATAAAACCATTCTTTTCTAAAACCTTAATTAGGTACTTAGCAGTTAGGTTCATGCAGTTAGGTTCAGTGAGTACTCTAAAGTTGAACTATCATCAGGAATATCTTCACCTCTAGATTGCAACTCTTCAATATAAATTTCTATAGCTTCTTGAGCCATTAAAATTGCATGGTCAACATCGTTGCCATAAGTTATACAACCTGGTAAAGCAGGCACGGTTACCGTATATTTCCCTTCTGGCTCCTTGTTCATTAATATTTTATAGGTTAATTGCATATCCTGTTGTTTAATACAAATATAGTAGATATTCTTTTCTTGAATTTTGTATTTAAAAAATATCATATAACTATTGGAAAATATTTGTAATTCAATATTTGTAATTCAATACATTATATTTTTATTTATGAAAAAGAACATCCTCCTTTTTGTAGCAATTTTAATAACTGCTTCTAGCTTTGCACAAAAAATAACTTCTAAGAAAATTTATCAGCATTTTCCTACATACCCCGAAATACCTATTAGCGCTGATGGCTATGATTATAGCATTAAAGTAGTTGGAGACAAAACAGGTAACCTTACTAACATAGCAATTGAAACTTTACAAATCCCAAATTTAACTTATAAAGTAGAAGCAGAAAACACGTACTCATTCGAGTTTATAGATGTTAAGTTTTCAACTCAAGCAAAGCGAGAGGGGGATTCAATTATTTATAATGCAAGTTTTCATAATAAATTAGGAGTAAAGCTCCATAATAAAACAAATAACTATTTTTATTTTATCAGTTACAATCCCAATTATAATGAGGGAGGGATTAAAATTGAAGGCGAGCCTACATATATTGAAACCACAAAAGATGCAAAAGAAAGAATTGCCTTTTCGATTAATGATGCAAGCAAATATTTCACTTATTATAATTCTTCAGGTTTGTATGGAGTCAAACCTGATTTTGCGAAGAAATCTTATACAAGGTTAAGGCCTATCCAAGAGAGCCTTATGTTAAAAAAAGGGTGTAATGAACTTATAAGAAAGCACAGTTTTAATAGGAAGGGAAGGCAATTTGAGTATCTCTCTATTAAAAAATATTATGCTGAGGCTGATTTTGGTAAAAATTTAGAATCATATAAAAGAAAATTTAAAGAGTATTATAACATCGAGTATAAAAAATATTCAAATTCGGCCTTTAGTGTTATTAAATCATTTGTTAAATATGATACTTTCAATTTAGAAGAATTAGCTGCAATAAAATTTTGGAAAGAGAAATTAAACGATTCAGACCCTTGGGTAATTGCTGTATCTGCTTTTAATTTATCAACAGCTTATGCTGCTCAAGGAGATGGGCCATCAGCCAAAAAATACTACAATCTAATAAAAACCGGTAAAGGAGCTAATGTTGGCGAAAAGAAAATTAGTAAATTAAATGATTTTATTAATTCGAGCTCTCTCCTGTATAACTTGTATTTCAATTCAAAAAAAGAGTACATCTATGCTAATCCTTTAGAAATAAGTTTTGTTGGTAATGTTTCATTTTCTAAAGGAGAGGTTGTGCTTACTACTTTAGAGCAAGAATCTAAAAAGAAAGAACAAGCCAAAGCTAAAGTTGATGATACAGCACTTTTTAATAATGTTAGAGTAATTGATGGTGTTAAAGGAGAAGTTTACCTGATTAAAGAGGGCATGTTATCTGGAGATCTAAAAGTTTTGTTCAGTATTCCACCTTCTGATGAAGACAAGTATTTTGTTAATAAGCTAAACACTGTGTACGTTAAAATTCTTAATAAAAAAGGTGTATTGAAGTATAAAGGATTTAATGTGGCAAAAGTTGATTATTTTGTAATTGACAATGACAAATATTATGCCCTAGATATTCAACCTTCTGGTTCTATAACTAGTGGAGATCCACATGCAACAGGTATCCCAATGCCAAGAAAATTATATCATCTAGAGCAAGTTTTAGAAACAGGAACTATTTATAGGGACTATTCAACCCCAAAAATGCCTTATGCAATTAAACTAAATCACTCTGATAAAGTTATTATTTTTGAAGATTATGGAAAAAATGATGCAATAAAAAGAGCTTCCAAGTTGCTGAGCAAATGCAAAGGGATGAAGAACTTCGAAAAAACTTATAATGGGGAAATAACGCTAAAAGGAATGGTTGAAATATTGGAAACACATGATTCCAATTGCACAGTCCATTAATTATATTCAACAACTATTCCTATTCTAAATCGCTGCAAATAGCCAAGCAAAATTTAATACAAGGCAGGGTTTATGCACACCCCTATTACTGGTCTCCTTTTGTGCTTATTAAAGG
>CAZQWZ010000082.1:7036-10832 GCA_964596935.1 uncultured Roseivirgaceae bacterium | reverse complement strand
AATTTTATAGTGCTGATAATCAATTTATTACAAACTACGTCAATGGTAGGCACGAAGCAATCTCTCTTTTTTACGAAAAATTGTTTCGTGCCTCGTAATGACGTTTCTTTGAAGAAGCATTTTTAATTGAAATAAAAATTTTGAAAATACTTCAATACATATTTCTATACCCCATCTTATACATTATCTCTTTGCTTCCATTTAGAGTATTGTTTGTCATTTCTGATATTTTCTATTTTATCGGGTTTAAGTTGTTTAAGTATAGAGTTGAGCTTGTTAAAACTAATATTCAGCTAGCCTTTCCTACTAAATCACAAGATGAAGTAGAGCAAATTGCGCGGAATTTCTACAGAAATTTTTTCGATATTATTTTGGAAACTATTAAAATCCTATCCATATCAGAATCTGAATTGAAGAAGCGAATGGCGAAAGGAAATGTGAGTGTTCTTGAAAACTACTACAAGCAAAACAAAAGTATAATATTGGCGTTTGGCCATTTTGGTAATTGGGAGCTAGGAGCAATTTCCTACCAAGTGGAAGATTTCCCTCACGGTAAAGGAGTGTATAAGCCTGTGAATAACCAATTCTTCAATGAGTTAATGATTAAGATACGCACGCGTTTTGGGGGTGGTGTATATGCAATGGAGGATACTGTAACAAAAATCAGAGCTAATATGGATGAGTTATCTGCCATAGGGCTCATTGCAGACCAAAACCCATCGAATCATAATGCCTATTGGTATAAATTATTGGGCCGAGAAACTCCTGTTTTTACAAGTATAGAAATGTTTGCCAAACGGTTTGATTTTCCTGTGGTGTATTATAAAATTAATCGGTTGGGGAGGGGAATGTACCAATACAGTGCTGAGCTAATTTGCGATAAGCCGAGTGAAACTAAAAAGTTCGAAATCACTCATAAGTATATAGAATTAATTGAAAGGGATATAAAAGAGGACCCAAGTAATTGGCTTTGGACCCACAACCGTTGGAAACGGAAAAAGAAAATGTCAACTTAGTTAATAATGAATTACTTAGCACATATCTATTTATCTGGCAGCAACGAACAATTGATGATAGGTAATTTTATTGCCGATTCGGTAAAGGGAGAAAAATGGAAAACCTATGATTTAGAAGTTCAAAAAGGAATAAAACTGCACCGTGCTATTGATGCTTTTACCGATACACATGAAATTGTAAAAAACAGTAAAAAAATACTTTGGGAGAGATATAGACACTATAATGCGGTAATTATTGATATATTTTACGATCATTTTTTAGCAAAAAATTGGCAAGAATATCACCAAACAAACCTTAAAGAGTTTGTAGATAAAACATACTTCATATTAACCAAGAACAAAGAAATATTGCCAGAGCAAACTCAACTATTTTTTCAATATATGGTTAAAAATAATTGGCTCTATAATTACCAATACATCGAAGGGATAAAAAAAGTAATGACAGGAATGGCTCGAAGAACCTCTTTTGAATCTGGAATGGAAAACTCTACTGAAGAGCTAGTAAAGTATTATGATGAATTTGCAAGTGATTTTAAATCATTTTTTCCGCTTTTGAAGCAATTTGTAGATTCAACTATTAATTTAGGAATACACTTATAAAATGATCGTTTCCAAACCGAAAGCAGAAGCACTTACAGCATTAAGTATTTTTATTGTAATATGTATTGCCATGGGAGGCTATACACTTCGAGCAATACTAAATGGAGTGGGCGAATGGTATCATTATGTAATTTCATCTATTACATTATTAGTAGGCATTGTATTGCTAATTAGGCAAGTAGTTAGCTATAAAGTTATAAGCATTGGCGAAAACCTAGTTAAGGTGAATTACCCATTACGGTGGAAACTAAAAATCTTTAAGCTTAAAGATTTAATTCATTGGAAGGAAACAATAATCAAAACGAAAAATGCTCCATTTAAACAGATGGAGATGAGATTTGAAGGATATAATCTTAAATTGAGTGTGCAAGAAAACACGAACTACGAACAGATTGCTAAATATTTGAAAAAGAGGGTTTCTAAAAAAGAAGTTAAAAACTAAACTTGCCCGTCATTGCTGCGAAGGCAGTAATCTGTCAATATCAAAATGATGAAAGAAATACTAAAAAGTATAATTCAAATTCACCTTTTAATATCACCCTGCTGGTCGAGTTCCTTCCTTCGTAGGAATGACGTAATATTGCTATTAATATGAGAACATTGATTTACATTGGTATTGGAGGTTTTTTTGGGAGCATATCTCGTTATTTAACTGGCCAATTCATAGGACGGTTTTTCTCCCATCCTTTACCAATGGGTACATTAGCAGTAAACTTAGTGGGCGCACTTTTGATTGGATTAATTATTGGGTTGGGAGAACGCTATAGATGGTTTACCGAACCTTGGCATTTCTTTTTAGCTGTTGGGTTTTGCGGTAGCTTTACTACCTATTCTACCTTTGCTTATGAAAACTACACACTATTAAAAGAAGGTCATTTTTTAACATTGATATTCTACATTACGTTTAGTCTTATAGCAGGCATGCTACTTGCTTGGGGTGGTTATGAGTTTAGTAAGTGGGTGTAAGCTATAATTATCTATTTCTTTTATAAATAGAATAGAAACCCATTAGAGATGCTAATAGCAAAACCCCAAACCCAATTTGCATATAAATACCACTGCTAGGGTTTTCAATTAGTACTAGAATATCTTTCGCAAGCCTTCCTATTAATATAGCCAAAATGGTTCTTGGAAGCATTCCTAGCATTCCGCCAAAAAAGAAAGGTTTAAACCGAATACCAATAAATGGCAATACAATATTCATTACAGCAAATGGTAAAACAGGCGAAATACGGCTAAAAATCACAAATTTAACGGGGCTTTTATCCGACATTTTATGAATGAATGAATCTAATTTGGGGTACGATACTTTAACTACCTCTCGAAAATTACTGCCTAATGATTTAGATAAATAAAAGCCTCCTATGGATGCCAAACTATAGGAAACTACTACAGGAATAACAGCATAAAGTCCCAAAAAATAGCCACTTATTAAAGCAATAATAGTAGTTGGTGTTAATGCAAACATCATCGTACAGGAGATGATAGCATAAACTGCCACCCAATGTATCATTTCAAAATTTTCAATTTGAAATGTATTCTCAATAATCAATAAGCTTAATCCGCTAGAAAAAGATAACGGCATTATCAGCATCCAACCTAATAATAGGTATGAAAGCCATTTCGAATGAGTGTTTTGTTGCTTTTTAATAAGAGGCTGGTACTAATTCGAGCTTGTATAAATGTTCGTCAATCAACATGGGAGACCAATCTTCGGCACCGTGCACATATAATGTATTATTATCAGCATCTTTCAGCTTGCCGTATTTAAGGTAGCTTTCCCAAATGTAATCTATATACCAATCTGGTTCGTTTCCCCATCGTTTATCCTCTCGTTTTCGCTTGCAAAAAACAGATTTAGGAACATTGATAAAAATCCGTTTATCAAATAGCTTATTAAGCTCCTTAGAGTAAAAAATCAAGATCCCTTCAGTAATTACTATATCGAACTTATCAACGGCATCTTTTAAAGCGAGTTTAAGCTTCTCAAAATCTACAGAAATAGGGTGTTCCCAATCGGTGTGGTTTCTAACCTTAGGAATATCGGCTTCACTTTTAACAAAATGATCCATTTCGAGTAAAAATGTGCTCTTTTTAGGATATAAAGACTTTATATAATTAGATAGGGTTGTTTTTCCCGCTCTGCTTACACCACCAATACCTATTGATAAACCTTTCAT
>CAZQWZ010000082.1:3702-6936 GCA_964596935.1 uncultured Roseivirgaceae bacterium | reverse complement strand
ATTAATTTGTTTGTTCCAAAATAGCAAAAAGCTTGTACAAATCGGGTGTTATTATAATTTCAATTCGTCTATTTTGTGCTTTATGGTCGGCCGTATCGTTAGTTGCCACAGGCAAAAACTGGCCTCGCCCAGCAGGAGTTAAAGCATCTGGGCTAACGCCAGACTTAACTAATATTTTAACAATCGAAGTTGCCCTAAGCACACTCAAGTCCCAATTATCTTGCAAGTACTTCGAACTACCAGAAATAGGCACATTATCTGTATGCCCTTCGATAAGAATATCTATATCTGGAGTTGATTTTAGTACTTCTGCAAGTTGTTGTAATGCCTTTTGCCCTTTTGGGTCGATTTGAATACTGCTTGATTTAAAAAGCAATTGCTCCGATAGAGAAACGTATATTTTGCCGTTACGCTGCTCAATCGTAAGATCATTTGAGCCAAAATCTAATAAAGCGGCATTAAGGTTGTTTTTCAACTGTCCAATGGCACGCTGAGATTCGGCTACAATGCGCTCTAATTCATCAACCTTAGCTTCTCTAATAATTAGGCTATCACCCAATTTCTGATTATTATAGGTAGCTTCATCCAAGGTTTCTTGCATGGCTTGCAACCGTTCATGCTGCTCTTTCATATCGCGGGTCATTCGGCCACTATTATTAAGTGCATTATTATAATAAGTTTGCAACTTATCATGTTCCGCTTTAAGGTTGTTTAAGTTTGAAGTTGTTGTAGATAGCTCTTTTTTGAGAGCAGTTTTATCAATGGTAGCAGTTTCTAACTCTACTTCTAAACTATCTTTTTTATTAGATAATGCATTCATTTCGGTTTGCATATCTAATATATCAGCTTCCATTTTAACTTTTTCGGCTAAAAGCTCATCAAACTGTTTCTTAGGAACCACACAACTAGCGGCCAAACCAAGAATAGCCACAAAAATAAATAAATTACGCATAAAAATATTTTTAAATTAACAACAACAAATATAAGAAGAGAGTATTTATATATAGGTTCACAAAATTCATTTTTATCAATTCAACTTCCAACTCCGTACTTCCAACTCCCAACTTCTTGCAGTACTTTTGCAATAAATATTTAATAAAATGATAAAGTCCATTTTTATATCGTCTGCAGAGCCATATTCAGGAAAATCGTTGGTTACCTTAGGCGTTTTTGAGACGATCCTTAGAAAGACTCCTAAAGTTGCATTTTTCAAACCAATTATACGAGATCAATCATCAAAAGATAAGAATATTGAACTGATGCGATCTCGGTATAACTTACCACAGAGCTATGATGAATCCTTTGCATTTTATAGAAAAGATGCTCAAAAACTAATAGGAAAAGGCAAGATTAATGAATTTATTGAGTTTATCTTGCTAAAGTATAAAGCACTTGAAGAGGCCAATGATTTTGTTATTGTTGAAGGGTCTGATTATGTAGGAGAGGGCTCCTATTTTGAGTTTGATATTAATGCATTGGTAGCAAAAAACTTGGGTTTGCCCGCTTTAATTATTGGGCAAGGGCAAGGGCGAGCTATTGATGATATTATTAGCCCGATAACGATGGCAATTGAGACTTTCCATCATCAAGATACAAAAATTCTTGGAGTGATAATTAATAGAGTATTGCCAGAAAGGGCTTCAGATCTTAGAAAAGACATGGAAAGCCAGTTACCCAAAATCTCTGGATTTCATTCGGTAATTCCTATGGATAGTATTTTAAGCAGCCCAACTTTACGCGAAGTAGCTACACAATTAGATGCTCGCATCTTGTTTGGTGACGACAATTTAGATAATCTAGCAACGTCTTTCCAATCGGTTGCTATGCAGCTTAATAATTACCTTAAAATAATGAAAGATGGCAGTGTTGCCATTACTCCAGGCGATAGGATAGATATTATTATGGGCGCATTGCAAGCCAATAGCTCTCGAAACTTCCCTAGTATTTCGGGCATGGTGCTTACGGGTGGTTTTGATCCACCCAAAGAAGTGTTTCAACTGCTTGAAGGTTTACCAAATGTGTTTCCTGTATTATCTGTAAAAGATTTTACATTTCAAACTTCAGTGAATGCTGCCAATATTAGTTCATCCATTACAAGTTCAAGCGAGCGTAAAATAAATATAGCTTTAGAGCTTTTTGATAAAAACGTAGATTTAAAGGCATTTGAAGAGCGAGTTATTAGCACGCAAGCTGCAGGAATGACTCCTAAGATGTTTCTATATCATTTGCAAAAATTAGCGTCTAAAAATCGAAAATGCATTGTTTTGCCAGAAGGGAATGATGATAGAATACTGATGGCAATAGAAATATTGCAGAAAAAAGATGTAGTTGATATGATTGTGCTTGGGCACGCAGAAGATATTAAAAATAAGGCGAACTCTTTAGGCCTAGTAATTGATTTTGATAAAACACCCATTATTGACCCCGATAACACAGATAAAAGTAAAGGTTACGCACAAACCTTATATGAGATAAGAAAGGAGAAAGGACTATCACTTGAAATGGCTACTGATTTGATGCACGATGTATCTTATTTTGGTACAATGATGGTGCACAAAGGCGAAGCTGACGGAATGGTATCTGGAGCTGCTCATACTACTCAGCATACCATAAGACCTGCCTTGCAGTTTATTAAAACTAAACCAGGCTATAACGTAGTTTCATCTGTATTCTTTATGTTGTTAGATGATAGGGTAGTTGCTTATGGTGATTGTGCTGTTAATCCTAACCCAACTGCGGAGGAATTAGCTGAAATTGCAATCTCTTCAGCCGAAACAACTCTGCGTTTTGGTATTGAGCCAAAAGTGGCGTTATTATCTTATTCATCAGGAGATTCTGGCAAAGGTGCAGAAGTTGAAAAAGTGAGAGAGGCAACACGAATTTTTAAGGAAAAAGCACCTCAATTTAAAGTTGAAGGCCCTATACAATACGATGCGGCAGTTGACGAAGAAATTGGCAGAAAAAAACTACCTAACTCTGAAGTTGCTGGCCAAGCTACCGTGCTAGTTTTTCCTGACTTAAATACAGGAAACAATACGTACAAAGCAGTGCAAAGGGAAACAGGAGCGATAGCAGTTGGCCCAGTACTTCAAGGTTTAAATAAACCTGTAAATGATTTAAGCCGTGGTTGCTTGGTAGAAGACATTGTAAATACGGTAATAATAACAGCCATTCAGGCGCAGGAAGGGTAGAAAGTGTTAATGGTTAAGAACCCAATAACCATTAACCAATAAC
>CAZQWZ010000082.1:0-3602 GCA_964596935.1 uncultured Roseivirgaceae bacterium | reverse complement strand
CCAATAACCATTAACCAATAACAATTAACTCAAAACATGAAAGTACTCGTAATAAATACAGGAA
Organism: uncultured Roseivirgaceae bacterium; assembly: GCA_964596935.1. Lineage (GTDB taxonomy): Bacteria > Bacteroidota > Bacteroidia > Cytophagales > Cyclobacteriaceae > JAKISE01. Next base: position 3,538 of record CAZQWZ010000082.1, on the reverse strand, counting down.
GCTCCTCCATAAAATATCAATTATTTAAAATGCCTGAAGGTACGGTAATGTGTGCTGGGCTGGTAGAAAAAGTAGGGGAGACGGAAGGTAAATTAACGCATAAAAAATATCCCGATTCTACTAATGAAATAGAGCATATTGAAAACAACCCAATTGAAAATCATTCAGTTGGAATGAATCGAATAGCTGAGCTATTAATTGATAAAGATTACGGTGTTATTAATAATGCATCTGAAGTTGATTTAGTTGGCCATAGGGTAGTGCATGGTGGTGAAGAGTTTTCGAGCACCATAGAAATTACAGATACTGTAAAAGATAAAATCAAAGAACTTTCTTCCTTAGCTCCTTTACATAACCCAGCAAATTTGATTGGTATAGAAGTAGCAGAACAAATTTTTACGAGTGCCAAACAAGTAGGCGTTTTTGATACTGCCTTTCACCAATCAATTCCTGAATACGCATACCGCTATGCCATTCCTAATAGCCTTTATAATGATCACGGAGTGCGTGTCTATGGTTTTCATGGCACTTCGCATAGGTATATCACAAAACGAGCTGCAAATCTGCTAAACAAGCCTCTTAACGAAGTTAATATAATAACCATACATTTGGGCAATGGGGCAAGTATGGCTGCTATTAAAAACGGTAAAAGCATTGATACTACACTTGGTTTAACTCCGTTGCCAGGCTTGGTAATGGGTACTAGAAGTGGCGATATAGATCCTGGTGTGATATTCTACCTTAACGAAACGCTTGGTTATGAATTAAAGGATATTAAAAACTTGCTAAATAAAGAAAGTGGCTTAAAAGGCTTGGCAGGAGATAATGATATGCGTGAAGTATCTGAGCGAGCAGAAAAAGGAGATAAAGAAGCGTTACTTGCTTTAGAAATATATACGTATCGTATAAAAAAGTACATTGGTGCTTATTTGGCTTCTATTGGTGCTAAGTTAGATGCTATCATTTTTACAGCAGGAGTTGGCGAAAATAGTGCAATGGTTCGTTCAATGTCAGTTGCCAGATTAGCACATCTTGGTATTGAGTTAGATCAAAATCTAAATAAAGAAAGAGGTGGAGAGCGTAAAATTTCAAGTAGCAACTCTGCCATAGATATTTGGGTGATTCCAACAAACGAAGAGCTAGAAATCGCTCGACAGTCATTCGAGTTGGCAACTCATTAAATTTTAATTTTTCACCACCTCAGAGCAAAACAAAAAAGGCATATTTAGTGTTTACAAACGACTAGTGCAACGCGTTAGTGATATGGTATTAGTTTAACCCTACATTTAATTATCCTCGTATGCTTATTTCTACGGTAATAGAAGGCTCTCATCAGCAAAAGCATTTTGCAAAGCATTTGCCCTCTTTAACCGATGTAAAAAAAGGAGATGAGTATATCTCAGATTTCTTTATTAAAATGGTGTTTAGCACCATAAGCAAAAATAAATGAGCGTAAACAAGCTGAACTAGGTTGGCTTGTTTAATTTAGGAAACTATAAGATTTAAGAATACCTAGATTAATTTGATTAGTGCAGAACCCAATTACTCAAAATGTACGCTATTTAGCTCTTTACCTAAGTTTATGGTTGGTAATTGCAGCAATACAGGTAGTAATTTTTTATTTTCTACTAAAAATCCAATTAGCACCTTCAATTATAGATGCACTTGTTTTTAATTTAACACTGGCATTTATATGCATTGCTATTTGGCCTTTGGTAAACTATTCTAGTTTAAATAGATCTCATTTAATTAATACCTTAGTTACTCATTTAGCAGGGGCTTCTGTACTAATTGGCATATCGGTTTTTGTAACATGGAAAGCATTAGAACTTCTTATTACTGATAACCCTAGTTATGACGTATTTCTTCAAAACTCGTTACTTTGGAGAGCGGCATTAGGTGCTATTTTTTACTTATTAATAGCCCTTAATTTCTATGTATTTGTGTATAATGAAGAGTTTAAAATCCGTAGTATTTCGGAGGCAGATTTAAAGAGATCATTAAAGGAAGCAGAACTCAATATGCTTAAATCTCAATTAAATCCACATTTTATATTTAATAGCTTAAATTCTATCAGCTCATTAACCATTACAAACCCTGAAAAAGCACAAGAAATGGTTATTTCATTATCAGAGTTTTTGCGATATTCGATTAATCCTAACGAAGAAAAACTAATACCACTTAAAAATGAGCTAGCTGCAATAAATCGCTTTATCGAAATAGAAAAAGTGCGATTTGGAGATAGATTAGTGATTGAGATTAATTGCGCTGATGATTGCCAATCAATGCTAGTTCCGCCTCTAATTATTCAGCCATTAGTAGAAAATGCCATTAAGTACGGAGTACACGAAACGATTGAAAACGGCAATATATTAATTGAATGCACGTGCATTAATGCGGTGTTAGAAGTTACGGTTACCAATAACTTCGATCCTAATGGTGTGCCTGCAATAAAAACGGGCATTGGTCTTAAAAATGTTGGCAATCGGTTGCGCCTTTTGTATGGTTCGGACGATTTGATGCAAATAGAGAACCAAGATGCCATATTTACAGTTAAATTATTTTTACCTCAACTGCAAAATAAATAATGAAGGTACTTGTAATAGATGATGAAAAACCTGCCCGAGATTTGGTGTTAAACTACCTAAAAGGGTTAAAGGGAGTAGAGGCAATACACGAAGCTACTAATGGCTTTGAAGGTATTAAATTAATAAATTTATTAAAGCCAGATGTGGTTTTGTTGGATATTCAAATGCCAAAACTAAATGGATTTGAAATGCTTGAGTTAATAGAAAATCCTCCGGCTATTATTTTTTGTACGGCTTACGATGAATTTGCAATTAAGGCATTCGAGCAAAATGCTATTGATTATCTATTAAAGCCATTTTCTAAAACTAGATTATTAGATGCGATTAGTAAAATAAGTAAAAGCTCTCAACCTAATGAAGCTGCAGTTAAAGCTCCCATTATTTTGGAGCAGCCTTTAGAACGAATTGTAGTTAAAAATTCTAAATCTATTGAGATAATTCCTGTGGATGAAATCCAATATTTAATGTCGCAAGATGACTATGTTGAGATTAATGTTAATGGTAAAAAGCACTTAAAGAATCAGAGGTTAAAATATTATGAATCAGCACTTAACGAAAATAATTTTGTTAGGGTACATCGGCAGTATATAGTAAATATTAAACATATTAATAAGTTGGATAAGCTAGGCAAGGAATCATATATTGCTCAGCTAAAAAGTGGGGATACTATCACCGTTAGTGCTTCGGGTTATCTTAAACTTAGAAAAGTGTTAGATATGTAATACTGCAATAATTAGATTGAAGTATGCTACTAGTGTTAAGTTATTAAGCTGTATTTGAACTAAAATGCTACAAGCTTCAGATTTCTCATTCCTCGTAACCTCGGAATAGGAAAGGAAACGAATATTTTGTGCTTTCAAGAGATTATTTGACCAATTCTAATGGGTGTTTTATGTTAATAACCTGGCGGACGCATTTTAGGATTATCAAATAAATAAAACGTCATTCCT
>CAZQWZ010000081.1:0-10978 GCA_964596935.1 uncultured Roseivirgaceae bacterium | reverse complement strand
GCACATACCTTATCCAATGGATCAGCCATCAACTTCGGAGTAATAGCCAGTTTAAGTAAGAGTATAGATTTTTCATTCCAGTACAGATACCTCGACCCTAATTTTCATTCCTTTTATGGAACAAGCTTTGCAGAAAGTTCTTCGTTAACCAATGAGAAAGGTGCCTATTGGGGATTAAATATTAAACTTTCAAACTCATTAACTTTAATGGGATATTTTGATATGTATAAATTTCCTTGGCTTAAATCTACTGTTCCCAAACCAAGTACAGGCAATGATGGCTTGCTAAGAGTTAATTACAAATTGAAAAAGTCAGCCCTTTTTTATACACAAATTCAATCTGAACAAAAAGACAGAAGTATCTCAGGAACCATCGTAAAAGAAGCCCAAACTCATAGGTTAATTAAATATATGCTAAACCTAGATTATAACCTTGAAGGTAAGGTCACATTTAGATCGAGGATACAATGGAGTAAAAGTATTTTTGAAAAGCAACAAATTGGAGTGCTCATATATCAGGATATAAATGTAAAACTTAGAAGAGTTACGATTTCTGGCAGATATGCCATTTTTGATACTGAAGGTTTTTTATCAAGGCAATACATGTACGAAAAAGGTGTACTATACTCTTTTAACACTCCACAGTTTAGTGGTAAAGGCATTCGCTACTATATTGTAACCAAGTATGCTCCTATAAAAAATTTAGCATTTAGAGCAAAATGGTCTCAAACCATGTACTATGATCGATTAGTTATAGGTAGTGGAAACTCTCAAATTGAAGGGAATAAAAAATCTCAATTTACATTACAGTTAAAATATAATTTTTAACATTTCAATTTTTACTTTTGCAATCAATAAAAATATGTAGTAAAGTTAAAAATATGCCCAAAGTCGAAGTTTGTTTATCGCCAGAATTAATTCATTTATTTGATTTGAAAGGAAAAATTGTGGTGGTTACTGATATTTTAAGAGCCACCTCTTGCATGACAACAGGCCTAGCCTCTGGTGTAGCACAAATAAAACCCGTTGCCACTTTAGATGAATGTAGAGGTTTAAAAGAAGAAGGATACTTTACAGCAGCAGAAAGAAATGGTGCTAAAGTAGAAGGGTTTGATATTGGCAACTCTCCCTTTAGCTATATGGAAGAAAAATTTAAAGGAAAAAAAATAGCCACCACCACCACCAATGGCACCTTGGCAATTACAAAATCGACCGATGCGAATGAAATCATTATTGGCTCGTTCCTTAATCTATCAACCGTAGCAAAGCACCTTATAAATACAGGTAAAGATGTAATTATTCATTGTGCAGGATGGAAAGGCAATTATAGCTTAGAAGATACCCTTTTTGCTGGGGCACTGATTGAAAAACTGAAATCTGATTTTAATCTTGGCGATGATGCTAGTTTTAGTGCGTTAACTGGTTATAAAGCATCTAAACATAATTTGCTCGATACCATTTTAGGTTCTTCACATGCTAAACGCCTTGAAAAGCATAATATTAGAAAAGACATTGAACTGTGCTGCACTATTGACAAATTCGATGTTTTACCTTATTTAAAAAATGGAGTTTTAGTAAAAAAATAGCCCTAAAAAAAGGCTCCACTTGTCAGCAGAGCCTCAAATTCCTTTTCCTATTATCTACTCTATATCAGAATCAACAATTGTAGGAATTTTTAATCCATTTCTAATTAAGAACTCATCGTACGCTTCTTGAAAAAATTCAACATCTGGAGATCGTTTTATTGCTTTTTCAAAACATGTGATAGCGTCAAGAATAAGTTCATTCTCTTCATAATACTCAGCCAATATTATATTATTTAATGATGATTCAGAACCAATATTGTCTTTTAGTGTGCTTAAACTAGCCATTAATTCTTGAGCTTCTGATTTATTTATTTTCTTAATCGAAACTTTTTGTGAGACCAATAATCTTTTATCCTTCAGCTTAATTTGTAAAATAAGAAAACCACTTATCAGCTCATTTTTTATATTTTTATCTTCAAAATCGAGAGCGTAAAAATTATCATTAGTCTCAAATTCTACTATTATTTCTCCAAAAATATTTTTTAGTTCGACTATATATACTGCATCCTTTATTGAGCTCCATCGGACAATTGAATAGCTGTTTAACACTGTAACTGTTAAGGGTAAATAAAGATGAATATCAGAATCAAATACCCCTCTCTCAACAGAACCTGTTACACTTGCATATTTTCTTCGATTGTTCTCTATAGCCTCTGGTGTCATTTTACTAATAACGTAATCAACATATTTAGACACCATAGTTCCAGAGCTCCTTCCAATTTTTTCTGAAAGCTTTTTAATATCAAACGAGCCAGTTTCTGTTAACTCCAATGTTCTTCCACTAGAATGAACAAGCCCAAGATAGCTTTTAGATGGTATTTTTAATTTATCTCCATTATTTAACCTTGCTCCTGTTTTTAAAACTACCCACTTAGACTCAGATGTTTTTACTTTAATTTCTCCTTTGTTAGCCAGTACCCTAAAAGCAAAATCTTGGCTATAAACCATTTGTACTAAGAATAAACTAACAAGTATTGGTAATAGTTTTTTCATATTTACACACTTAGTTGTCAATAAAAAAAGCTCCACTAATTAGTGGAGCCTCCTAATTCTTTTTGAAAGTATTCTCTACTCTACATCCGAATCAACATCAGCAGGACTCTTTAAACCATTTCTAATTAAGAACTCATCGTATGCTTCTTGAAAATACTCTACATCTGGAGATAGTTTAACAGCATTTTCATAGCTAGTAATAGCATCTAATACCAATCCTTTTTCTTCGTAAAATTCAGCTAAAATTAAATTGTTAATAGATGACTCAGAACCAATATTAGCTTCTAAACCACTAAGCTCTACTTTGTATGTTTTTGCATCTTCAGTTGTCATTAACTCGATTGCCGCATTTTTAGATGATACAGATTCGTCATCTTTTAATGAAACATTCACAATAATTAAATTTTCAACAATGGCACTTTTAATCTCCTCATTATCAAAATCAATGGTATAAAAAGAATCAGAAGTTTCAGCAACCAATATTTTTTCTTCAAATAAATTTTTGAGGCTAATTGTATAAATAGCATTTTCCTTCACTGGCTCCCATCTAATAATAGTTGAATTATTAAGTACAGAAACTGATTGAGGCATATAAATATTAATAGAAGCATCGCTAGACCCTCTTTCAACAGCCCCAGTTACACTTGCGTATTTCCTTCTATTTTCTTCTTTTTTCTCAGGGCTCATTTTGCTCATTACAAAATCTGCATATTTAGAGGCAATATTTTGTGAGCTAGAACCAAGGTCTGCCGAAAGTTTAGAAATATTATAAGTAGCTGATTCCTTCAACTCCATTGTTTTACCACTAGCATGTACCAAGCCCATATAGCCATTAGCATCTAGTTTCACCTCTTCACCTTTATAAAGCTTGGCTCCCGTTTTCAACGTTTTCCAATCAGAGCTTGCACTCTTAACCATATTTTGCCCTTTACTAGCCAATACCCTAAAAGCATAATCTTGAGCAAATGCTCCTTGTGCCAACATACCAAGCACAATAACAATAAGCGATAGTTTCTTAATCATGATATTTTTTATTTAATAAGTACAAATTTATACAACTTACCGCAAATAGGTAAACAGTTGATAATGTATTTTTTATTAATTTTTCTTCAATTTAACCATCAACCAACAATAAGCATTGACGACAAACCCATAAAACACCTCTAAAACATCCCCTGCTAATAAAACTGCAATAATTGCAAATGTTAAATTTAGTTTAAAATTATAAAAATGAAAAGACAGGATAATCATAAATACGAAAATCATTACTTCTGCCAGTTGGATAAGCTTTGTAACACCATCGTACCATTTTGCCCATTTATAATAGATAATTGTAAACAATAGCACATTTAAGAAACAAATAATAAATGCTAAAAAATAACCTGGATATTCAGACATTTCATCCAAGTAATCATTATGTAAAATCATTGATACAATATTAGCGTGTACTACCACACCAAACATATCTGGGTTTGCTCTACCTGCTTGTACTTTATTTAAAGGAGTGAAATACTTATCCTCAAACGATCTACTATCATCAAAACTTGTTCCCAAAAACCCCATTAATACAATCTTATCCTTTATTAAATCAGGTGTAAACATAGTATCTAGCACATCGTAAACGTCCAATGCAAAAAAGCGAGTTCCTAACCTTGTACGCCCAAAATCAATTACATTGCCTTTGTAATTAATCAATTCTTCTTCGTTTTGCCTTGCAAAAAGAGCCTGCACATTTTCAGGCTTTAAATAGTTAGCTAATGCTACTCCAAATGCCAGTACTGTATCTATTTCATTTGTTTCAGCATTATTTAGGTATTCTCTTGGAAAAAATGATCGACAAGTTTTAAAATTAAATTGTTGAGCTTCAGATGATTCGATAATGAGATTTACATAAGCCGTAGGATGGTCTTGAGCAAATAACGGATTACTCAATAAATTATCTTGCCATATACCTGCATCATTAGGATTGATTAACTTTTCATACATTACAATATTAGGAGAGTTGGCCAATGCTTCTGCCAGCATCAAATCACCCAAAGTATCAGGTTTTAACGATCTAAAATCTGCATCAAGTCCAATTACTTTCGGTCCAAAACTGTTAATAATATTAATTTGCTCTGCAATACCTCTTCTGGGCAACATACCAATGTTTACGATAACTATATCTTCTTCTGCAGGTGGCACATCTCGCCAGGTTGGGTTAGAAAACACCTGATCCGTTATTTCATATCCTTCAAGTGCTTCTCCAATGGGATCCAAGAAATCAAAAATGGTAAGAAAGCTCCCTGCAAAGCCCATAAATAAAAAAATGAATATGGTTGCAAAAAATGACTTAATCCAATAACTAGGCATCTTCAGTAACTCTTTTATAGTTACTTCTTTTCCTCTTCGTTCATCATTGCAATCCATAAGGTAGGTTTTAGTATAATAATCCTCAATTTACTAATTACATTAGCACTATTCAAATTTTGTATTTATTATTATCTAAAATTAAGCGTATCGAATGAGTTTGAAAAAATATTCGACAAATGACCTTGTAAAAAGAATTGAAAGCTCGGACTTACTAGGACTTAGCAAAGGCATTACTTTAATTGAAAGCTCACTTGCTAAAGACAGGTTACAAGCAGAAGAACTCTTAAACAGGCTATTGCCCAAAACTGGAAAATCCATTAGAATTGGCATTACAGGCGTGCCTGGTGTTGGCAAGAGTACGTTTATCGAAGTCTTTGGTGAGTATTTAATTAATACACATCATAAAAAAGTAGCTGTATTAACAATAGACCCAAGCAGCCAACAAACCAGTGGAAGCATTTTGGGAGATAAAACCCGAATGGAAAAACTAGCGGCTAACCCAAACGCATTTATTAGACCTTCAGCCTCTGGTAAATCACTAGGAGGGGTTGCCAATAAAACAAGGGAGTCTCTTTTATTATGTGAAGCAGCAGGTTATGATGTAACCATTATTGAAACTGTTGGTGTTGGGCAATCGGAAACAGCCGTAAAAAACATGACCGATTTTTTCCTGCTATTAATGCTACCTGGTGCAGGCGATGAACTGCAAGGCATTAAACGAGGCATTGTAGAAATGGCGGACATGCTAGCAATTAACAAAGCCGATGGCGATAATATTACAAAAGCAAACCTTGCAAAAGGGGCGTATAAAAATGCCTTGCATTTATTGCCTCCACATAAATTTGGATGGATACCCTCAGTAACAAACTGTTCGGCAATAGAAAATGTAGGAATAGATGCAATCTGGGATTCAATAAACGATTATTATAAGGTTTTAGCTAAAGAAGATAATTTACAGACCATTCGTGCCGAGCAAAACGAAAAGTGGTTAAACGAAACATTACAAAACCGATTGATTGAAGATTTTTTAATTCACCCAGAAGTAAAAAAACAACTGCCGATTTTAAAACAAAAAGTTATGGATGGATTAATGGTGCCTTCTTCCGCCACACAAGAATTAATAAAGCTTGTTTTATCTTGACCCCACCAATAATAACCCAAAACCTGTAACCACTAACCAAAATCGGTTGGCATCTACATATCTAATACTTATGTAATCCATTTGAATAAACACAGCTATTAATACTAGAATAACTGCAACTCCTTTCAAAAGCGACCTTGTTTTATTGCTCATATTTATTAAAGTTGGTTGTTTAAAAGTTAGGAGTGCGAAGTTAAAGAAATGTTCCGACTTCCAGCTTCCGACTTCCAACTCCATTCACTATTTTCGCAACATCAATGGGTGTTATAGGAACGAATATACAAAAAGCTGCAAAAATTCTTTCGGAAGGAGGCTTAGTAGCAATACCTACCGAAACCGTATATGGCTTAGCGGCAAATGCGTATAACGATGAAGCTGTTACCAATATATTTAAAGCTAAAAATAGACCTTCTTTTGATCCTCTAATTACTCATATTTCAGATATTAATCAACTGAAAGAATTAACTGAAAATATACCTAAAAAGGCAACTGCTCTAATCTATAAATTTTGGCCAGGCCCACTTACTGTAGTGCTGCCCAAATCGGATAAAATAAGTGATTTAATAACCAGTGGATTAGACAATGCTGCCTTTAGAATCCCTAATCACCCATTAACCAATGCTTTATTGGAGTCTATTGATTTTCCTTTGGTTGCGCCTAGCGCAAATCCTTTTACTTTTGTAAGCCCAACTACCGCTCAGCATGTGAAGGATCAATTAGGCAATAAAGTAGATTATATATTAGATGGCGGCCCTTGTGCTATTGGGTTGGAATCTACGATTGTTTCTTTTAAAAATAACTCTCCAAAAATCTTAAGGTTAGGAGGATTAAGTGCCGAAGCTATTGAACAAATAATTGGTAAAATTGATGTGCAATTACACTCAAGTTCTAAGCCTGAAGCACCCGGAATGCTAACCAATCATTATTCACCTGGAGTAGAATTAAGGATAGGTAATATTGACCAATTAATTAAAGAAAATAGTGGCAAAAAAGTTGGAATTATCTCTTATAAAAAGGCATTTCCTAACTATATTAACAGTGTGTTAGCGCCTTCAGGAAATCTATCCGAAGCTGCTCAAAATTTATTTAAATCCTTACGTTGGATGGGTAACCAACCTATAGAAATTATACTTACAGAATACGTTCCAAATCAAGCATTAGGAAGAGCAATTAACGACCGCCTTAATCGTGCTTCATCAAAATAAATTATAAATTTATGAATACTATAGACGACATCCAGTTTAAAGGGCTTAGAGCCCTAGTTCGTGTTGATTTTAATGTGCCATTAAACGACCAATTCGAAATTACCGATTTTACACGAATTAATGCTGCTGAGCCCACCATAAAAAAAATACTCTCCGAAGGAGGTTCTGTAATTTTAATGTCTCATTTAGGAAGACCCAAAAATGGGCCTGAAGAAAAATTCTCTCTCAAACATTTAGTAGCTGATTTAAGCAAGCGATTTGGCACTGAAGTAAAGTTTGCCAATGATTGCATAGGAACAGAAACAGAAGCCCTTTCGAGCAGCTTAAACCCAGGTGAAGTATTGCTATTAGAAAATTTACGCTACCATGCCGAGGAAACCAAAGGAGATAAAAGTTTTGCCGAACAACTATCAAAATTAGGCGATGTGTATATTAATGATGCCTTTGGTACTGCTCACAGAGCGCATGCATCCACCTCAATTATTGCTCAATTTTTTGATAAAAAAGGATGTGGGTATGTTATGAAATCCGAATTAGAAAATGCTGCTAAAGTACTTAATGACCCCAAAAGGCCTTTTACAGCAATAATGGGAGGTGCTAAAATTTCTGATAAAATCGTGATTATTGAAAAGCTTTTAGATAAGGTAGATAACCTTATTATCGGTGGAGGCATGGCCTATACATTTTTTAAAGCATTGGGTGGCAATGTGGGCTCTTCGTTAGTTGAAGAATCTAAATTGGAGCTTGCAAGAAAACTCATCAAAAAAGCGAAAGAAAAAAATGTGAGTCTGGAGCTTCCAATCGACTCGATTATAGCAGATAAGTTTGCCCCCGATGCCAACACCAAAGTATCGGATAATATTAGCATACCTGATGGTTGGATGGGACTAGACATTGGCCCTGATGCCCAAGAAGTATTTAGGAGAATTATTAGCCGCTCGGCTACCGTACTTTGGAACGGCCCAATGGGCGTGTTTGAAATGCCTGCCTTTGCCGAAGGCACAAGGGCTGTTGCTAAAGCAGTAAGAGACGCAACTCACTTTGGTGGTTATTCATTAATTGGCGGTGGTGATTCTGCCGCAGCTGTTAACCAAATGGGCTATGGAGATAAAGTGTCGTATGTATCAACAGGTGGTGGAGCATTGCTAGAATTTATGGAAGGGAAAGTACTACCAGGCGTAGCTGCATTGGAAGACTAATTTTAGTCTTTTCTGAATAACTTTTCAAATCTGAGAACCGAAGAATCTTATACGTAACAGAATAACTTTCAATCTGTAGAAGATTCCTCTTTCCTCGTAATGAAAAAAATATTTATCTTCGCTTTATGCTATACTTCTTACTCCTTCCTATTCTTTCTTTTTTACAACCCATAAACAATCAGTTACAAAACACCGATGAAAGAATTATTATTTACAGAGGAGAGGAGTATAAAACTACCATTGAAGTAGCGGGTAGGTTTATCGGCACTTATAAAGGACGAAAATCTGGCTACTTAGTTTTAAACAAAAATGGTACAGGCAGCTATAAGTACGATATGTTTGGTATGGCGTCTGCTTCGTGTAAAAGAACCGAAATTACACTTGAATGGGGCTTTCTTGTAGATTCTACCAACACAATTATAAAGCGAAAAAGAAGCTATGGTTTCTCATATCCCATTCTACTTAAAAGCACTTCCGAAACCAATTTCCAAGGGTGCAGAACGCCTGTAATGATGGATTATATTTTAGATAAGAACGGGGTACTGAATGTATCAAGTTCTGATGATTGGAAGAAGTAAGTTAACCTCTTTATAAACATAGCTGCTACTTTGAAGAATAGCTTCGGAAGAAGCTAAAGATTGTCGGGTCTTACGCCCGACAATGACGGTGCCATTAATATATTTAGGCAACAAAAAAAGGCTCTCCGCCAGCTTGGCGGAGAGCCTTTCATATATAAGTTGGTGCTAATTAACCAATAGAAATTCTTTCGAATTTGCTAACCGTTAAACCTTTAGAAACACCTTCTAGGTATTTTTCGATAGTTACACTGTTATCCTTTACAAATTTTTGAGAAAGCAATGTGTTTTCAGCAAAGAACTTATTCAATTTACCTTGTGCTATTTTATCTAACATATGCTCTGGTTTGCCTTCAGCTCTAACCTGTTCTCTACCAATTTCAAGCTCTCTATCAATCACCTCTTGAGCAACTTCATTTTTGCTTAATGCAAGTGGGTTCATAGCCGCAATTTGCATAGCTACATCCTTACCTGCTTGCGTTTGATCAGCACCATTAATATTACTTAACCCTACTAAAACACCTAATTTGCTACCCGCATGGATATAAGGAACCACTTGATCTGCAGACATACGAACGTATGCACTTATTTCTAGTTTTTCGCCAATTTTACCCACCATATCGGTAACCTTTTCAGCTACTGTATAGTCACCTAATTTAATTGCCATTAAATCTGCTGTAGTAGCAGGGCTATTTGCAAAAGCCGCTTCCAATATTTCGTTACCTAAACTTTGGAAACCATCATTTTTTGCAACAAAATCAGTTTCGCAGTTAAGTGCAATTAAAACTCCTTCTGTTCTATCATCATTTGTTTTCACAAAAACAGAACCTTCAGAAGTTTCACGGTCAGCTCTTGAAGCCGAAACTTTTTGACCTTTTTTTCTTAGAATATCAATTGCTTTTTCAAAATCTCCTTCTGATTCTACTAAAGCTTTCTTGCAGTCCATCATGCCTGCACCTGTCATTTTTCTAAGTTTGTTTACGTCTTGTGCCGTAATCGCCATGATTATATACTTTAAATATTAAAATTTATATTAAAAAAAAATGAACATCAGCACACAAAGTCCAATGTTCATTTAATATTATATAGATAAGTAGTGATTAAGCTTTCTCAGCTTTTTTAGCTACTTCTTTTGTATCAACTGGTTTATCAGACTCTTTTTTAGGAGCTTCTTTTTTTGGAGATGCTTTTTCAGCAACTTCTGCTGCTTTAGCTTCTTTTTTATCTAGCTCTCTTTTAGCGTTCTCCTCTTCTTTACGTTTTGATTCTTCTTTATCTTGCTTACGCTCAGCTAATCCTTCTTCAATAACTTTACCTAAATAAGTAGTAAGTATATCAATAGATTTAAAAGCATCATCATTAGCAGCAATAGGGTAATCAACTGAAGTAGGATCTGAATTAGTATCTACCAATGCAAAAACGGGTATGTTCAATTTTTTAGCTTCCTTAATTGCAATATGTTCACGCAATACATCAATTACAAGAAGGGCAGCAGGTAAACGAGTTAGGTCAGCAATTCCACCCAATACTCTTTCTAGCTTTTCTTTGTCACGATTAATCATTAATCGCTCTCTTTTTGCAAGGTTAGTATAGCTTTCTTCTTTCATGTTTTTCTCCATAGAAGACATCTTCTTAAGAGATTTACGAATAGTAGCAAAGTTTGTAAGCATACCACCTAACCAACGTTCGGTTACGTAAGGCATGTTTAACCTTTTTGCTTCTTCAGCAACAATTTCTTTGGCTTGCTTTTTAGTAGCCACAAACATAACCTTACGGCCTGATCGTACGATGTTCTTAAGAGCAGAAGATGCTTCGTCAAGGCTCTCAAGGGTTTTATTTAGATCAATAATATGGATTCCATTCTTCTCCATGAAAATGTACGGAGCCATTCGTGGATCCCACTTTCTTGTTAAGTGCCCAAAGTGAA
>CAZQWZ010000080.1:0-11249 GCA_964596935.1 uncultured Roseivirgaceae bacterium | reverse complement strand
ATGCTCTTTGCGCAAATGGCTTTGATAAAATGCCTTTCCTTGTCGATCTTCAAATTTTAGACCCATCATAGCTTCTAGCATTTTAAATTGAAAGCTCTGAAAACCTGATGCTGGTCTTAGCAGGTCTCTAAAATCGAGAAAATCGAGAGGTGTCATGGTTTCTAGTACATCAATTTGCTGAATGCCCAATTGCCAAATGGTTGCTATTCTTTTTAGCCGGTGCACCACCGAAAACACATCTGGCGAATTATCGTTAATTGTAGGCTTACTCATTATTTCTACAATCGACTGCATTTCGTATTTCATTTGCTTAAACCATAACTCGTAGGCTTGATGAATGATGATGAAAAGCATTTCATCGTGTGCTTCATCTCCTGCCAACCCACTTTCGGTTTGTTGAGCACCTAAAATTTTGTCTAATTGTAAATAATCTGAATAATATACTTGCTTGGCCATAATCGATTGTTTTAATATGTAATATTTCTATTGCAATATGATATCACTATCAATATGTAATTTAGTATGAAGTTTTTTTGCAACTTCAAGGGTTATTTCTCTTTTGCCTTTTAAATATTCACTTACTCTACTTGTAGGCACATCAAGTTTTTGCGCAAGATCAGATTGCTTTAATCCAAGTTCGTACATTTTAAGGCGAATAACATCTATAAGCGATGGGGTTTCAATAGCAAAATATTTGTTCTCATAGTTAACTACTAAATCTGAAAGTCTATCCATCATTACAAATTCAGGATTAGAATAATCAAACTTCCCATTTAATTTAATTAGCAAATTTTCAATTTGCTCTTGAGCTTCTTCATATTGAGCTTTTGTTTCAATCAGTTTCATACCTTAGCTTTTTTTAGCTTCAATTTTATCATATTCTGCATGTGTGCCAACCCATCTAACATATACCTTTTTTGATATATAAATAATAATAGCAATTAATCTAAAATCATTTCCTTTAATATTAAATACCACCCTATTATTTCCAACATAATCTGTGGTTCTAAAATGCTGTTTCAATTCATTAAGATTATCCCATTCAGCTTTTGAAGTTGTTTTATACCATAACTCAAGAGCTGTTTTACTAGTAGAATGTTTTAAATAGTATTCAACTATTTTCTTTTTAGTTACAACCCTCATGCAACACAAAATTACATATTATGTAATAAACAAACAAAATATGTAAGTTTTTAATTTGATAACATTCTCTTAACCTCAGTTCGACATAAGGATTTAGTAAACGCTCTAAAAACGTTATTGCGAAAAATTTTGTGGCAATCTGTTCTTTTTTAGTAGAATGCCACAAAAACAACAAAAATATTCAACTATTTGAAACTCCAAATACGTTTTTTCGCATTGACGTATATTTTTTTACATCAAACTCAGATTAATAAATGTAAATATGTGCTTTACCATGTTGCATATAGCCTCGGTACATGCCTGCAGTATTAAATTCCATGGCAATATTTCCAGCTCTATCTAGGCAAATTACTCCACCAGAACCCCCTTTTGCAACGAGTTTATCTTGAATTACATCTTTGGCGGATTGCTCTACAGAAGTTTTTAAATACTTCATTCTTGCAGCTATATCATAGGCTACTGCATTCCGGATAAAGTATTCGCCATGCCCTGTGCTAGATACACCACAACTAATGTTTTCTGCAAAAGTGCCCGCTCCAATGATTGGAGTATCGCCAATACGCCCAAAGCGTTTATTTGTCATGCCTCCTGTGGAGGTGCCCGCAGCAATATTCCCCTCTTTATCTAGTGCAACTGCACCAACCGTTCCATATTTCCAATCTTGGTATTGCAATAAGTCACTGGTTTTATTGGCTTCTTTTTCTAACGCTTTTTCCAATGATTTCTTTCTTCGTTCGGTTCCAAAATAAGAATTAGGCACTATTTCTAAACCTTGCTGTTTAGCAAAAGCTTCTGCGCCAGCACCAGACATCATAACGTGTGGTGAGTTTCGCATAACTTCTAATGCTGCTCTAATAGGGCTTTTTATGGTGGTTACTCCAGCAACTGCACCTGCTGTTCCAGTTTTCCCATCCATTACCGATGCATCTAATTCATTTCTGCCTTCGTGCGTATAAACGGCTCCTACTCCAGAATTAAATAGTGGAGATAACTCCATTACTTGGATGGTGGCAACTACCGCTTCCATGCTTGATCCACCAGTTTCAAGAATAGTATAACCTGTTTCCAATGCTTCATTTAACTTTTCCTTATATGCATTTTCCATTTCAGAAGTCATGTTTTTCTTTAATATGGTTCCTGCCCCACCATGTATCACTAAAGTTATACTTCCAATTTTTTCAGCTTTATCATCAATTTCACTAACTGTTTGATTACTTTCAACGTTATTATTACAAGCAACCGTTAGTACTAAAGCAAACAGTACGAGCACTATTTTAACAATATTAGATTTCATTTGTGTATATTTTTGTACATTGTAAATAAACAAAAAAAAAGGGATACTTTGAAATTTGATATTAAGTGTTTTTATTCGCATCATATTTAATATATTAGTTATTAAAAAAACAGAAATTTCATTAGCTAAACTTTTAAATCAACATTAAACAATTTATTATGAGTAATAAAGTGGAACCCAATAGATATTCAGATGCTGACCTGAAAGAGTTTGAGGCCTTAATAAATTCTAAAATTGAAGCGGCTGAAAATGAATTAAATATTCTGAAAAGCTCATTAAGCAGGGCAGAAGATCCGGGAACAGATGCAACGGCTTCACATGCTAAAGTGTTAGAAGATGGTGCAGATACCGCTGAAAAAGAAAACATGAACCAGTTAGCTGCTCGTCAGCAGAAGTTTATTAACAACCTAGGTAATGCCTTAGTTCGTATTAAAAATGGCACTTATGGTATTTGTAGAGAATCGGGCAAGTTAATTTCAAAAGAAAGATTGATGGCAGTTCCTCATACTACGCTTTCAATTGAAGCTAAGCTTAACGAAAAAAAATAATTGGATTTCCTTCAAAACCATATTGAAGCACTCATTTTTTGTGCGCCAACTCCTTTGAAGGAAACCGAAATTAATAGCTGCTTAACCGAAATGTTTGAAGCTGATGTGCCAGCCAAAGACATTGCAAGTGCGCTTGTAAATATTGCAGAAAAATTCAAAAATGATCAATTTTCTTTTGAACTTGTAAGATCTGGAGGCGGCTACCAGTTTTTAACAAAGCCTGCATATCAAGCAAGTATTGGCATATTGCTAAAGCAACAATCTAAACGTAGGCTTTCCAATTCTGCACTTGAAACCCTTTCTATAATTGCTTATAAACAGCCTGTAACCAAACTCGAAATGGAGCAAATTAGAGGTGTTAATTGCGATTACTCTGTAAATAGGTTATTAGATAAAGGCCTTCTTGATATCAAAGGAAAAGCAGAAACCATTGGCCGACCTATTTTATATGGCACAAGCGATCAGTTTATGGATTACTTTGGAATAAATAACATCAACGAGCTTCCTACCCCAAAGGATTTTGCTCAACCCGAAAACGAAATTGGAGAAGAGAAAGAGTAATTATTAGTTCGAAGTAAAAAAACTTGAAACTTCCAGCTTCTAGTTTCTGACTTCACTCTTATAACCTGAGTTCGACCTAAGAAATCCTTTCAGAAAACTAAAAAGTAGGTGAGGTTTAGAAAATAAAAATTGAGGATATAATGGATTATTTCAAGATTTTTATTTTCTAAAGATTGCCTGCTAGATGTTTTCCCTTTGGGCTTTAGCAAAACTTCCCTAAACTTCCTCATATTTTCTTGAATTAACCCGTTAGTCCTACAAAAATCTAAGTTGTTTAAGAAAGTTTTGCTTAAAGCTGACAGAATTCCTTAGGCCGAACTCAGGTTTATATACCTTTGCAGCATGGCTACAAAACCAACCCCCACTCCAAAAGAGGCACCTAAAGGAACTCGCTTAAACAAGTATATTGCAAATGCAGGAGTATGTTCTAGGCGCGAAGCCGACAACCTAATTGCCGATGGCAAAATAAAAGTGAATGGCGAACTCGTAACCGAAATGGGGCATAAAGTATTTGCCAGCGATAAGGTTGTTTATAATGGCAAGCAACTTGCAGGCGAAAAATTGGTGTATGTTTTATTAAATAAACCTAGAGATTTTATTACCACCACAAGCGATCCTCAAGGCAGACGAACGGTAATGGATCTGGTTAAAACGGCTGGCGATGAACGAATTTTTCCTGTTGGCCGGTTAGATAGAAACACCACTGGTTTGCTATTACTTACCAACGATGGCGATTTAACAAAAATACTAAGCCACCCTTCCCATCAAGTAAAAAAAATCTATAAAGCAACCTTAGATAAACCTTTGGAAAAGAAAGATTTTGAAAGCTTAAAAGCAGGCTTTACCCTAGAAGATGGAGAAGTAATTTTAGATGATATTGCCTATACTTCAGCCTCGGGGCTAGAAATTGGTGTGGAACTACACCTTGGCAAAAACCGTATTGTTCGAAGAATTTTTGAGCATTTTGAGTATGAAGTTAAACACCTCGACCGAGTTGTTTTTGCTGGTTTAACTAAAAAAGATTTGCCTCGAGGTAAATGGAGATTTCTTTCTCCTAAGGAAATTGGCATTTTAAAAAAGAGAAAATAATTCTTTTATTGAACAGGTAGCTGTGCGGTTTCGTACAATATTTCTACAAAAATCATTGTTTATGAACTAATAGGGCATTGGTATGCTCTTTGATTACTCGCTTTTGATATTTTAACAAAGCCTGTAAAATGAAAGCCCTTTCGCTATTTACCCCTTTACTAATTTCTGTCGCTTTCTTACTTATTTCGTGCCAACAAAAAGTTAGCAATAATGAGTTAATGGATAGAAACATCTCCAATCATATTAAGCCATATAAGCCTATTGACAAAAATATATTTGGCCAAATAGTGGCTATGGATAAGGCCTTTTTCAACGCCTATAATACTTGTGATTTAGAAAAACAATCTTCCATATACTCAGAAAATATAGAGTTCTTTAATGACAAAAGAGGATTAATGACTTCGAAAGAGGAGCTACTAGCTGGAACTAAAAACAATATTTGCGGCAAAGTAACAAGAACGTTAATAGAAGGGAGTATTGAAGTATATCCTATTAATGGCTATGGTGCTGTCGAAATTGGATACCATAAATTTTATAATAACCAAGAGCCAGATGCCCCTTCGTACCCTAGCAAGTTTATTATTATGTGGAAAAAGAACAAAATAAATGGGAAATTACCAAGGTGATAAGCTTGCACTAGCACTCGAAAATGACGAAATTTAAACACTTTTTTTGGTATTGTTCTGGGAGCAATATTCAACTACTCGAGAAATGCCCCTCGGATGGAAGCAAATATGTAGGTATTGGAGCTAGTGTGTTTTTTACAGGCTTATTTGCCATGTTAGCTTCTGGCTATGCCATTTTTACTTTTACAGGTAGCTATTGGTCTGCAATACCCGTTGGTATATTGTGGGGGTTAATGATATTTAATCTAGATCGTTTTATTGTTTCGAGTATGCGCAAAACGGGCAATAAACGAAATGAATTTATAATGGCTTTGCCTAGAATCGTTTTAGCCATATTAATTTCCGTTGTAATTGCACGGCCACTAGAATTAAAAATATTTGAAAAAGAAATTGAAACAGAGTTAACCCTTATTAATACAGAGCTAAAAGATGCTCAAATAGATCAGCTAAGATTAAAAACTACTAAGGAAGTAGCCTTATTACAAAAGGAAAATGAAGCCATTGCATTGCTTACTGCTCAGAAAGAAATAAAGAGAGATAACTTAAGAGAAATAGCCAGGCAAGAAGCTGACGGTACAGGCGGTAGCATGAAAAGAAACGCTGGACCTATTTATAAAATAAAAAAATCAGATGCTGATAAAGCTGAATTAGAGCTTAGCAATTTGCGCAAGAGGAATGACCAAATAATAGCAAACAACCTATCTAGTATCGATTCCATTCGAACATTGTTAACTACCCAAATTGTAAAACTAGAGGAACCTAACTTTACAGGGTTTGCAGCACGGTTAGAAGCACTTGATAGAATTAGCGCAAAGAGCACAGCTATTTGGATGGCCAATTGGTTTATAATTTTACTTTCTATTGCCATAGAAACCGCCCCCATTTTTGTAAAACTAATTTCTTACAAAGGCCCTTACGATCACCTATTAGCTCAAGAGGAGCACAATTACGAAATCAAATGGTTAGAATTTGTGGCAAAAGCCAATAAAGCCACTCGCAAAAAAATGGAACGTGCAGATGAGGAAGAAACAGAATATGTAAATGATCAGCTTAGTACTAGGTTGAATAGTTGATACCATTAATATAGGTATCATTCAAAGGGTTTAGGTTCTAGTAAAATCATCCTGTAGGAATCTTGGTCATGAAGAAAAACATTGATATTTTTAATGGTTAAGTTCTAAATATTACAGCAATTTTGTATTTTAGGATAAACAGATATTGTTATTTGCTAAAAACTCAAAGAGCGTCATTTCGTAGTGCAACGGAGAAATCTTTGCCACTTATAGTAACTGGCTACATGGCTAAGATTCCTGCGGAATGACTTGTAGTAGTGGTTTTAATGGAATAATAAGTACTTTTAGCTGTATTACTTAGAACTTAACCTTTTTAATTAAGCTAATTGCACAAATTTTAGAAAGCCCCAAAGTGTCCTTTTCTATTTCGAGGAACGAGAAATCTTATAACATTAGAAAGTTATCTTCAAAAAGTAGAAGGTTCCTCGTTCCTCAGAATAAAAAATTAAAATGGCTAAGATTTCTCCACTTCGTTACGAAATGACTTTCACTGTGATTATCCTTCCTTCTCAACACTCACAATTGAAAAACGGCTAAAATGCTTTTTAATTTCTTTACGAACGAGGAACAAAACATTAGCACCTTCTTCATCGCTTATATCCCAATTATGCCCACACCTAACACTAATTTCTTGGTTTCGATACACCGTACGGTTGGCTCCAAATCCTGTAAATGTAATTCGATAGGTAAACATAAAACCAAGCTACTTTTTATTCTCAATAATTTCTTCAACCACTGCAGGATCTAGCAAGGTAGAAGTATCTCCAAAATTATCGGTTTGTCCTTCGGCTATCTTACGTAAAATCCTACGCATAATTTTGCCCGAACGGGTTTTAGGCAAGCCTGTTACAATTTGAACCTTATCAGGTTTGGCAATTGGTCCAATAATTTTATTTACGGTTCCTCTAATTTCGTTTACAAGGCTTTGCTCAGATCTTTGCGAAGAATCTGCAATAACGAACGCATATATTCCTTGTCCTTTAATATCATGTGGATACCCAACTACGGCAGATTCAATCACTAATGGGTGCTCATTTATAGCATTTTCCACTTCGGCAGTTCCCATTCTGTGTCCCGATACATTGATTACATCATCTACCCGACCTAAAATTCTGTAGTAACCATCTTCATCACGTTTAACTCCATCGCCTGTAAAGTACATGCCTTTATATGTCTCAAAATAAGTTTGCCTACACCTGTTATGATCTCCATATAAAGTACGAATCATACCGGGCCAAGGAAACTTGATACAAAGATTACCTTGCACACTATTCCCTTTTAACTCGTTGCCCTGCTCATCTAAAATAACGGGCTGGACCCCCGGCAGCGGTAAGGTTGCATACGATGGTTTCGTGGGTGTTATTCCAGCAATAGGCGAAAGCATAATGCCACCTGTTTCGGTTTGCCACCAAGTATCTACAATGGGGCATTTGTTTTTGCCCACATGATCGTGGTACCAGTGCCAAGCCTCTTCATTTATAGGTTCGCCCACAGAGCCCAATACTTTTAACGAGCTTAAATCTTTACCAATAAAAGGGTCAAGCCCATGAGCTTCCAACGCTCTTATGGCAGTAGGTGCTGTATAAAATTGGTTTACTTTGTGCTTATCAATTACCTCCCAAAATCTGCCAGCATCAGGGTAAGTAGGAATGCCTTCAAACATTAACGTGGTTCCTCCACTTAATAATGGGCCGTACACAATATATGAGTGGCCTGTTATCCAGCCCACATCAGCTGTACACCAAAACACATCTCCTGCTGTATATTGAAACACATTTTCGAACGTAAATTGGGTATAAACCATATAGCCTCCACACGTATGAACTACTCCTTTTGGTTTACCTGTGGAGCCCGATGTGTATAAGATAAAAAGCATATCTTCCGAATCCATTTCTTCGGCTGGGCAAATGGTAGATTTGCCTTCAACAACTTCGTGCCACCAGAAGTCTCTACCCTCCTTCATATTCACCTTTCCGCCTGTTCGTTTAAGCGTTATAACAGATTGAATGGAAGGGCAGGATTCAACAGCTTCATCTACCACTGATTTTATTGGAATTATTTTTGCACCTCTATAATTTTCATCCGAGGTAAGCACCATTTTAGCTTCGCAATCGTTGATACGGTCTGCCAAAGCAGCAGATGAAAAACCTGCAAATACAATGGAGTGAATAGCTCCCACTCTAGCGCACGCTAGCATTGCAATGGCAGCTTCAGGAACCATTGGCATATATATGACTATTCGGTCACCTTTTACAACGCCTTTCTCTTTAAGTGCATTAGAGAATTGATTTACCTGTTCATAAAGTTCTTTATAAGATAATGTTCGCGATTTTTCTTTAGGATTATTGGCCTCCCAAATAATTGCCGCTCTATCTCCATGCGTATATAAATGCCTATCAAGAATATTCTCTGTAATGTTTAATTTGCCATTCACAAACCACTCTACTTTGGGTTCTTCGAAATTCCAGTCAACTACTTTATCCCATTGCTTTTTCCAATGAAATGTTTCGGCAACTCTGCTCCAAAAAGCTTCTGGCTCTAATACACTTTTTTGGTACTCGTGTAAGTACCCAGATAGGGTTTGTATTTTAATGCTCATGCTATTCTTTTATTTATCCAATTGGTAAATTAAAGGATAAATAATGATTGATAATAAGGATAACCAAATTATTCGACAAATGCAGTAGTTTTTATAATGAACGGCAGCTTACTAACACAAAGTAACTATTTTTAATAAATAGGGAAATTACAAAGGTTAACGGTGTTAAAATTTGTAATTTGGTACATACTATTTTAAACCTTTTAAACTAAAAAAATGAGTTACAGTAAACCCAAGTTCAAGGAGAAGTACGGAAATTTTATTAATGGAAAATTTGTTGACCCCGTAGATGGCGAATATTTTGATAACCCCTCGCCCATTGATGGCAGTTTAATTGCCAAATATGCTAGGTCGAAAAAAGAAGATGTTGAAAATGCAGTTGCTGCTGCCAATGCCGCTAAAGATGCTTGGGGAAACACTTCGGCAGCGGAAAGAGCCGCTTTGTTAAATAAAGTAGCAGATATTATCGAAGAAAATTTAGAAGAGTTTGCATTGGTAGAAACCTGTGATAATGGCAAGGCTATTAGAGAAACTATAAATGCTGATGTGCCTTTAGCTATAGATCATTGGCGCTATTTTGCTGCTGTTATTAGAGCCGAAGAAGGTTCTGCCACCGAACTTGATGCCAACACTTTATCTTTAAATATTAAGGAACCTCTTGGTGTAATTGGCCAAATTATCCCTTGGAATTTTCCTTTATTAATGCTCTCTTGGAAATTGCCACCTGCTTTAGCAGCAGGCAATTGTGTAGTACTTAAACCAGCCGAACAAACTCCTTCAACAGCCACTTTATTGATGGAAAAAATTGCAGATGTGTTTCCTCCTGGAGTAATAAATGTTATACATGGTTTTGGCCCCGAAGCAGGCAAGCCATTAGCTTCTAGTTCTGGTGTTGATAAAGTTGCCTTTACTGGCGAAACCACTACAGGTCAGCTAATTATGCAATATGCCTCTAAAAACCTAAACCCTGTTACTATGGAGTTGGGTGGCAAATCGCCTAACATATTTTTTAATAGTGTTATGGATGAAGATGATGCTTTCCTCGATAAAGCCATTGAAGGAGCCGTGCTTTTTGCATTTAACCAAGGGGAGGTTTGTACTTGCCCATCAAGAATACTAGTACAAGAAGGTATTTACGATAAATTTATGGAGCGTGTGGTTGCAAGAACCAAGGCTATTGTACAAGACAATCCGTATGATTCAAATACGATGATGGGGGCTCAAGCATCCAAAGATCAACAAGAGAAAATACTTTCGTACATTAAAATTGGTATAGAGGAAGGTGCTAAAGTGTTAGCAGGAGGGGAAGCCTGTTCATTAACTGGAGACTTATCCAATGGCAATTACATTCAGCCAACCATTTTAGAAGGGCATAATAAAATGAGGGTTTTTCAAGAAGAAATATTTGGCCCTGTTGTATGTGTAACTAAGTTTAAAGATGAAGCAGAGGCTTTAGAGATTGCCAACGATACGCTTTATGGATTAGGTGCAGGAGTTTGGACCAGAGATGCACATCAAGTATATCAAATACCTAGAGCCATTAAAGCGGGTAGAGTTTGGGTAAATTGCTATCATGCATACCCTGCACATGCACCATTTGGTGGGTATAAAAAATCTGGTTTTGGTAGAGAAAATCATTTAATGATGTTAGACCATTACCGTCAAAACAAGAATATGCTAATCTCTTATGATAAGAACAAACTAGGGTTCTTTTAATAAGTAGTTTAGGTTATAAATAAGGGCAGTATATCTGCCCTTATTTATTTGTAAATTTATAATTATGGAACCCAAAAGAGTAGAAATTACCGAGAAGGCAACGGAGTTAGTAAAAAAATTGCAAGCGATGCATGGCGATCTAATTTTTCATCAAAGTGGCGGTTGCTGCGATGGCTCTGCTCCTATGGTTTTTGAAAAAGGAGACATGTATTTAGACGAA
Organism: uncultured Roseivirgaceae bacterium; assembly: GCA_964596935.1. Lineage (GTDB taxonomy): Bacteria > Bacteroidota > Bacteroidia > Cytophagales > Cyclobacteriaceae > JAKISE01. The sequence continues at coordinate 380 of CAZQWZ010000080.1, read as the reverse complement.
AGCGATGTGCTATTGGGTGTAATTGCGGGTGTAAATTTTTATATGAATATAGACCAGTATGAATACTGGAAACATACTTTTTTAACCGTAGATATTACCGAAGGCAGAGGCTCTAGTTTTTCGCTAGAAATACCTTTAGGCTTTCGATTTATTGTTCACTCTAGGTTAATGAGTGATGAAGAAAGTGCTGCATTAAATGGCTAATTGCCAGCTGATTTCTTTTTTTGCATTTAGCAAGTCATCCCCGTAGGGATCTTTACCCTCTTGAATTAGTGGCTAAGATTTCTTCGCCATGCTACGAAAAGGCTTGTTAAAAGTAGAGTTGAAATATTCTACAACCTTTCTAATTCAACTGTAAAATGCCTCATTATTGGAGCTTC
>CAZQWZ010000079.1:0-11278 GCA_964596935.1 uncultured Roseivirgaceae bacterium | reverse complement strand
CCGAAGATGGTGGTACATTGGTGTTCTCATTTATTGGATTAGAAACCCAAGAAGTGGAGATTGGTTCTCGCAGTATTATAGATATGCAAATGGCGAGTGATATTAGGCAATTGGGAGAGGTAGTAGTTACAGGTGTTGCAGGAGAAACAGATGTGCGTAAGCTTGCCTTTACAGTTGGCAAGGTTAACTCTGACCTAATTATGAATGCGCCAGGAATGAGTGCAGGAACGGCCTTACAAGGAAAAATAGCAGGTGTTACGGTTACTCAACCATCTGGGGCGCCAGGTCAAAGTCCAGTTATTCAATTAAGAGGAGCAGCTAACCTAGTAGGATCTCAAGCACCTTTAATTATTATTGATGGCGTTATTACAGATGGTGATGGAGGTTTAGCGGATATTAATACCGAAGATATTGAAACTATGGAAGTAGTGAAAGGTGCTGCTGCATCGTCTTTGTACGGTTCTCGTGCTGCTAATGGTGTTATAAATATTATAACTAAAAAGGGCTCTGGCAAAGCAGGGGTAACAACAGTTACCGTTCGAAATGAATTTGGTGCTACCCTATTAGGCCGGCAAATTTCTTTGGCAGAACATCATCCTTATGAAATGAATGGAGATACTGTAGATTACAGTACGTTTAGTCCTGATCAAATTGCAGACAATCCTTTTTCAAGAGTATTTGATCAACAAGCTCAAGTTTTTGGAGATGGATTTTTTATGACAAACCAAGTAGCAATTGCCTCTACAACAGAAAAAACGCGTTTTTATGCTTCTTTTAATAATCAGAAAAATACAGGGGTAATAGACTTATTAGATGGATTCTCTAGACAAAACTTTGCCCTCAATATTCAGCATGATATTACTGATAAGTTAACTTTTAAAACAAGCAATAAAATTATTAACTCTACATCTGATGATCCTGGAGGAGAAGGCCCTTTTTTTACTGTATTATTTCAAGCACCAGATGCTAATTTAAATGGAATAAATGAAGAGGATGGATCTCCGTATGATTGGAATGCTTCTGATCCTGCCTCATTGGAAAGAAACCCTCTATATACTTTAGCTAACGAAAAGAACTTAATTAAAAGGAACAGATTTTTGGGAAGCTATGCCTTGGAATATAGGCCATTGGATTTTCTAACACTTGAAGGACAATACACTATTGACAGAACGAACGTGTTTACAGAAAATTTTATTCAAAAAGGATACCTAAGTGATGATATTAGTGGGGTTGAGAATGGTCGAATGCGTAGGTCATTTGAACTTGATAAATATGAAACAGCTTCTTTTAAAGCAACATTTTCGAAAGATATAACAAGTGATATTAACTTACTGGTACAAGGCTTTTATTTATACGAGGGAGTTGATAGAAGTTTTACACGTGTTACGGGTTATGATTTTAGGGTTGGAGGGCTTAGGTCTCTTGCTAACTCTGGACTAGACCCTTTATCAGGATTAAATCGTACGGATCCAACTTCTTTTGATGCTATTATTAAAACAGAAAACATTTATGGGTTGGCACGTATTGATTATAAAGATAAAATAATTATAGATGGTCTTATAAGACGAGATGGTTCTTCTTTATTTGGAGAAGAGAATAGATGGAACACTTTTTATAGGGCTTCTGCTGCTTATCGAATAAGCGAGGATATATCTATAAAAGGAATAGATGAGATGAAAGTGAGAGCATCTTATGGTACTGCAGGTAACAGACCAAGATTTAGTAATAGGTTTGAAACCTATACAGCATCTGTTCAAAAATCAACATTGGGAAACAGAAATTTAAGGTCTTCGCTTTCTGCAGAATTGGAGGTAGGTATAGATGTTAATTTTTTAAGCAGGTTTAATTTCCAATTTACGTATGCAAAAACCAAATCTACAGAACAGTTTTGGAATCAGGATAAATCGCCCGCTGAGGGAGGCTACTCAAGCCAATGGGTAAACTTGGATGCATCTATGGATGCTTCTGTTTTTGAAGCCACACTTGGTGCCAGTATTGTTCAAACCAATGATTTTAGTTGGAATGCAGGATTGGTGTTTAGTAGAATTGTTACAGATATAACAAGGTTTGATAATGTGCCAATACAGTACGGCCCCCAGAGTGCATTTTTATTAGCAGAAGGAGAAAGAATGGGAACTATTTATGGGCAAAAATTTGCAAGAAACATTAGCGATTTGTCAACAGAGCAACAAGCTGGCGACAATTTTGTAGTTAATAGTGATGGGTATGTAGTGCGATCAAGCGAAATAGGAACAGTGAATGAAAAACCTATAGTAGTACAGGACGAAGACGGAAGCGTTTTATTTGCTATTGGAGATGTTACCCCTGATTTTAACTTAGCTATTAATTCAACCTTTAGATGGAAAGGGTTTCAACTTTTTGTATTAGTTGATTGGAAGCAAGGAGGAGATATATATAATCTCTCAAACCAATGGATGTTAAGAGAGTTAAGAGGAGGCATAGTTGATCAATCAAATGTGCCAGCTGCAGAACAAAAGCCCGCTTTATATTATGCAACTATATATAATGTTGCCGCACCAACTGATTATTTTGTAGAAGATGGTGGATTTGTAAAATTACGTGAATTTGCTATTACTTATTCGTTGCCTAAAAGTATTTTGGGTAATGTGTTTCAAGGAATTAAGGTTGGTTTTGTTGGGCGTAATTTGTTAACGTTTACAAAGTATAGTGGGTATGATCCCGAAGTGGCTATTTCGGGAGACGCTGGCTCTGCAGAATCAGGGCAGTTTTTCGGTTTTGATGGATTTGGATACCCTAACTTTACTACCATATCTGGGTCAATAGAGTTTAAATTTTAAAAAACCATAAATAATAATTATGAAAAATTATAAAATATTATCAGTTTTAATTCTACTATTTATAATGGTAGGGTGTGCTGATTTAAATACAGAAAATCCCAATAGGGGAGATATAGAGAGGGTTCTTTCGAACCCAGATGATTTTGTAGGAGTTGTTGAAGGTCAATTTCAGTCCTTGTGGCATTCTACCCAACATTGGCGTTCAAATAATGCGCTTACGATGGGTACTATTGCAGATGGGATGACATCTTCTTGGGGTAATTTTGGTATGCAAGACTTTAGCAGTGAGCCTAGAATTGCCGCTGATAATACTCAAACATATCGATATGCTTATGTTTTTGAGTTTTCTTATGAAAATAACTATGCAGTTATTGGAGCGGTTAACGATGTGTTACGGCTTATGGATTCTGATCCTGATATTGTTATTCATGACGGATTAGGAAATGATGTAACTCTTAAAACTAAAGCTCAAGCACTTTATATTCAAGGTGTTGCTACTGGTTATTTAGCTCTTACCTATGATAAGGCTAAGTTTGTTGATGAAACCATAAGTCTTGAGGATGTTTCAGGTTTGCCTTTTGATGATTATGCAATGTTAATGACAAAAGCATTGGCTAAATTAGAGTTAGCAGTTTCTGTTGCAAATTCAGCTCCTGATTTTACTATTAACGCTTATAATGGGCTGATATTGACGAAAGGAGACTTTATTAGACTAATTAATACTATGCAGGCTAAATTAATGGTTTATGTTGCTAGAAATACTACTGAAAATGCGGCTACTGATTGGGGAAAAGTACTTTCATTGGCTAATCAAGGAATTGATGTAGATTTTACAGTAATAGGAGATGGATCTTCTTGGTGGGATCCCTATAAGTTTTATGGAACACAAGCAGGTTGGGCTCGTGTTGATTATAGAATAATTAATGCGTTAGACCCTAGCCAACCGAGTAGATTTCCTACAGATGGATCACATCCCTTGCCTCCTGCTACACCTGGTGATTTAAGGTTGAATACGGATATGGTATATAGAACGGATATTCCACATAGGGCTGAAAGAGGGCTATACCATTATTCTCATTACGATTTTACACGTTATGATTATCATTTTCCAAGCGGAACTGGTGCAATGCCACATACAACGGTTGTAGAAAATAATTTAATTAAAGCTGAAGCTGCAATGCGAACAGGCGATAACAATACGGCAGCAAATTTAATAAACCTTACTCGCGTTGCGAGGGGTGGACTTGCACCTGCTGCTGCTGGAGACTCAGACTTGTATAATAAAATACTACACGAGCGTTATATTGAGTTATTTGCTACAATGGGTGGAATACCTTTTTATGATAGGCGAAGAACGGCTGACGATACAGGCTCGTTTTTACCATATTCGGGGTTACAGCCAGGCACATTAAGACATTTTCCTATACCAGCCAAAGAGCTTAATATTTTAGGAGAAGAACTTTATACGTTTGGAGGATAGTAGAAGAAAATTAATTTGAGGGAAGATTTAAAAGTCTTCCCTATAACTTAAAAAAATATTATGAAACTTAAAAAAATATTAACCCTAAACTTGGCGTTATTGGTTGCTATACTAATGACTTCTTGTTTTGAAGAAATAGACTTTACAGGACCAATGGAGCCTGTAAGCTTAACCATTGTTGTGGATGATGGGAGTGAAGACGCCTCATCTCCTATTTCTAATGCAACGGTAGAACTTTATACTACATTGGATGACTACATTTCAGAAGTTAATGTGGTTGCAACTGGACAAACAGATGCAAATGGGAAAGTTACTTTTGATGCTGCTACTTTAGGCGATGAAGTAACAAAGTATTACTTTAACGTAGCGAGCGGTACGATGAGAAATTGGAACTTTAATTCTTCCACTGATATAATGCTTAAAACGAATGGGGCTACTATAGAAACAACCTCAGTTGGTGATTTGCCTCCAGGCTTTGTTTACTTAACGGCAAATAGCTTTATACTAAATGCTTATTCTTATGCTGGAACTCCATTTGTCCTTGGTGATAATGTTTTGCCTATGTGTGAAATTAACGACATTATTGAATTTAAAAAAGATGGTTCTGTGTGGCGTTTTGATGGTACTACAAAATGTAGCCCTCCTTCTGACTATCAGTTACCATTATTTGATGTTGATGGTATGGCATGGTCAAAATGGGGGCTGAGTGCCGATGGTTCAGGACTTAATATACGTGACTTTGACCCTTTTTGGGATAGTGGCGATGTAGAAGTAGATGGAGGTATTCAGATAGATGAAGCTGCAGGAACCGTTACTATTGCTTATGGTGGGCCTTATAATGCTTCTTTAACAGCAATGTAATTATGCTATTTAAACAAACATTCAAGTTGTTTTTTTTGTAAAAAGGCAGGAGCTTGCTTTAAAAGGAGAAGGGTGTTTAAGACTATCACCTTTTTTGGTAATAAATTAGGGGCTTTAGTAGCCCCTAATTTATTTGTGTAAATAGAAGAATGTGTACTTATTATTGCAGTTAACGAATGCTGAATATAAATATGGCATTGTGAAAATAATTGCAACTATTCACCCAAGAGTCATTATGGCTAAAAAAATGCTTTTCCCGCTAAATTTTAACTATTTTTAGTGCCATAGCGGTGCTATGCTAAGAAAATAAGCTTCGTTTATCAAAAAAATCAACTATTTTTATCTCGAAAGCATCTCGGCTGAATAGTTACAAATAATTTGATAATAGGGGCTTTCCCAAGCTAAAAATTTTCAGTAAAGCAATTAAACAAAAACGAAGAAATTTTAATTTATAGTCAAAAATCAAGATTTTATACACTATGAAGAATAACAAATACATTTTTATTCTCTTTATGATACCTATTTTTATTGGGTGCAAAAAAACGAAAACCATTAATAGTGCCTTAGTTAAGGTTTCCATTATTGGAGATATTTATGTGGGGGATTGGATACAAGTTAATGACTATAGAATTGAGTTTGTTTTACCAGATACTACAAAGGCCATTTCTTTTACAGCCTATAATCCTTACGTATTAAAAATTTCAAGAGATGACAATAAGATTGGTTTGGTTTGCCCCACAGTAACTTATGATGCTGGTGCTAATAAGCCTGTAAAAAAACAAATAACTAAAGGCATGATGCTTTTTAATATTGGTAAAATTTTAAGTAAGTTGTCTATTACGGAATACGGATTTTCTATATTTAACTTTAGGACAGATAATGTTACAATAATTAGTGGGCTGCTTATATTTGGCTTAAAAAATGGAGAGCAAGTGAAGGTTGTTCATCCCCAGTCTATGAATATTTTGATTGAACCTTATGAAGCTAAAGAATAGCTTGAGGTGATTTTATAATAACGAAATCACCTATAACCAGTATGTCAATTTCTGTTTTAACAAAGCAGTTAATAGCATCTTGTGGGGAACAAACTATAGGTTCTCCCCTAACATTAAAGGATGTGTTTACAATAATAGGGTGGCTAGATGATGCCCCTACTGCTTTGATAAGATTATAATATAGTTTATTTGATGTTTCTGTTACTGTTTGAACACGAGATGAGTAATCAACGTGCGTGACAGCTTGAATTTCTGATCTTTTATCATCCAAAAGATTAAGGCCTACACTCGTTTTATTTTTTGAACTAATTTTCATAGAATCCTTTATTTGGTATGTAAATAGCATGTATGGGCTATCTATATCTGTAAATGCTCCCAATGGCTTAAAATAGTCAAGCACTTTATCTTTTAAAATACTAGGAGCAAAAGGTCTAAATGATTCTCTAAACTTTATTTTTAAGTTTATGTTTTTTTGAGATTTTTGAGAGTTGGCTTTGCCAAGAATAGCTCTATTCCCTAAACTTCTTGGGCCAAATTCCATTCTTCCTTGAAACCACCCAATTATTTTTTCATTGTCTATTTCTCTTGCAATTAAATTTACTAGTTCAACTTGATTGAGGTGTTTATATGAGAAATTATTTTTTTTAATTATTTTTTCTATTTCTGTAGGCTGAAATGAAGGGCCAAGGTAAGTTCCCTGCATTTGTTCTTTTTCGATAATCCTATCTTTATTGAGGTATAAATATTGAAAAGCTAATGCAGCACCTAAGCTTCCTCCTGCATCTCCAGAAGCTGGTTGAATCCAAATATGTTTAATTCTCGTTTTTTCAATTATTTTTGAGTTAGAGACACAATTTAAAGCTACACCTCCAGCCATAGTTAATATATTTAGACTGTATTTATTGCTCATATAGTTAACAATTAAAATCACAACATCTTCAATTACTTTTTGAATAGAGGCTGCGATGTCAAAATGAAATTGCGAAATTTCACTTTCAGGTTTTCGAGAATTAACATTAAATAAGCCAATAAAAGCACTATTTATCATAGACAGTTTTTTTGAATAGCTAAAATATTTCATATTCAACTTAAAAGAGCCATCGCTATTAATTTGAATTAAATTGGACTTTATTATATTTTCGTAAATGGGACTCCCATAGGGAGCTAACCCCATAACTTTATATTCGCCTGAATTTACCTTAAATCCAAGGTATTGCGTAAAGGCAGAATAAAGCAGGCCTATGGAGTGTGGGTACTTGATGGTTTCTTTTATACTAATTTGGTTTTTATCACCAATGCCAATTGCAGTAGTTGCCCACTCGCCAACCCCATCAATGGTAAGAATTAATGATTTTTCAAAAGGGGAAGGGTAAAAAGCGGACGCCATATGTGATAGATGATGCTCGGAAAAAAAAACAGTTTTATCCCATTTAACATCTATTTTTTTTAGCTCTTTGACGATATTTATTTTCATAAAAATCTTTTTTTTTACCCATTTTGGAATTGAATTTAGATAAAAAGAATAACCTAAAGGGCTATTTAAAATTATGGTATCAAGAATGCGTTCAAATTTGAGAAAAGGTTTTTCATAGAAAACAATATAGTTTACTTGAAATAGTTGAAGATTCGCCTCTTTAAGACAATATTCTATGGACAAAACAGGAAACGAAGAGTCATTCTTTATACGGCTAAACCTTTCTTCTTGAGCAGCTGCAGTAATTTTATTATCTATTAATATGCATGCAGAGCTATCATGGTAATAGGCAGAGATTCCTAAAATGCAGGTTTTCAAAATAAAGTATAAATCAATGGGGCAATAATAGTACCCTCAGTAAAAAACGCTAATAGACCAATTATTAAGAAAAGTATTATTAGAGGCAAAAGCCAAAGTTTTTTTTTATAAGATAAAAACTCTAAGAGCTCTTTAAAAAAGTTTAACATTAAAATTGTTTGTTAAAATTAACCGTTTGGTTATGGGTAGTTTCCCAGTTCGAGTTACTACTTAATTCCTTTTGTTTGAAAATTTTTCTAAATATTGATATAGGTGTAATTATTATAAAGTAGATTAAAGTAAAAACAATAAACGTATTAGCAATACCTAACCATTTGCCAATAAGCATCCAAATATGATAAAAAGGCTTTAAAGCAAGAGGCGCCATAAGTGTGGTAAGTGCCATAAAAATCATTATAACACCGAATATGTGCCAATTTGCTAAAACATATTCAATTGAGTATATCCAAACGGAAATAATTAAATAGGCAACCGTAATAAAAACCCCAAAAACTTTATATTTATTCATAAATAGCAAGTAGCGAGTCTGCAGTTATTCTATACTTAGAAGCATTTTCAATTAAACCAAAAGTAGCATATTTTTTTGCTAAAGCAAGAGCGTTCTCATGTGAACTTTGAAGTGAATCATAGTTATGCTTTGCTTTTTGTAAGTCTTTTAATTTTTTTAATAAAATATTTTTGTCAGAATTAAAGTACGAGGCATTGAGAAAAGAGATACTCTTCTCAATGTCTTCTTTCAATAGAAGAACATGAAAATATTTTTTCTTTAATTTATCTGACGGAATCAATTGGATGTACCTGACCAGCAAGCTGTCTGCCTTTTTATAGTTTTTAGATTTTAATAAACTCTTAACCATTAGTAAAACAGGAACATCAATAATTGGGTACTCTTCTGATAAGATGTAGGCTGTTTCGAAAGCTTTATCAAATTTTTTTTCTTTTAAATAATATGCATATAGTTGGTTTGTTGCCTCAGCCCAACTTATTCTGTTTAAGAACCTATTATATGCAAGCTGCTCAATTGAATTTTTAGGGACAAAGTTAACTTTATTATAAGAGTTGGTTGTTTTAAGAAAAGGCCAGTTTTTCTTTAGTCTAGCAATTAGTAATTTGCCATATATGGAATCAACTTTAGACACAAAGTGATTACTACAATTACTTTTCTTACTAACTGGTTGAATGCGGTCAATCAAATTTGTTTCAATAATTGCATTAAAAAATGATTGAGCCATTAACTTATATCCTTTAATAGTGGGATGCACATGTTCGAGTAAAAGTTCATTTCCAATTATATTGTTTGGGCTGTTTTTTTCAAACGCATTATTAACATCAACAATTATTACATTCGAAAACTCGCTTTTTGATTTAATGATGGTATTGAACTCTAATGGAGCTCTAAATCTTAAAAGGTCAAATTTGTTAGCATATTTATAATATAATTTAGCTGAATCGTATTTTTTTAAACTAAAAAAACAATTTGCAATTTTAAAATATAAATTGGCAACGCTTGAATCTCTTTCTGTCATAGTTAGGTATACCCTAAGTGCACTCTCAATTTCTCCTTTATTAAATAAACTATCTCCTTTTTTTTTATTTAATTTGAGAGCAGGCAAAAAAGGCTTAGAGTTAAAAGGGCTTAGACCGCTTTCGTTGCTTACCAATGTTCCTATTAATAAAGGAATATCTTGTCTTTTAAATTTTTTAATAATCTTATTTAGGTTGACTGAATATTGTGTTAATGCATTATTATAAGGTTTTGAATCAAATCTGATTTCTTTATTCCCAACCATTTTCGCCATTAACGTTTTGTTTTTTTTGCTTTCTTTTTCATCTGGGGGAAACGCTTTTTTTATTAATTTGAGGGTGTTTAATTTTAATAAATTAATATATAAACTAACAATAAATGGGGGGAGTCCTCCTGTAGAGAAAGTAGATGCAATTCCATATCTACCATAAAACTCATTTTGCCCTGCGTATAGGATAACAAAGTTTGGAGATATTTCTATTACCTCATTTACCATCTCTAATATAGTATAGGTATTAATTGCTGTTAGACCTACATTTATAATGTTAATTTTTTTATCTGGGAATTGACATTGTAATTTGTGCTTAAGAATTTTTGGGAAAGCGATTTCGTGACCAAAAGGAAACCCAACTGTAGTAGAGGCTCCCATCACAACAATTCTAACTTCATTTCCTCCTTTTTTTTTACTAATAAAACTAAGTGGAGGCTTAATGTTAGGATTTTCTAAAAAACGCTGACCAATAGCAGGGTTAACAATGTAGTAAGAAGTGTTATTAGGGTCTGTTAAAAAAATGGCTTGTTCTTTTGGAATATTAAATAGCCTCAATGCAATCTCAATTAAGAAGAGCACAATAAAAGGGAGTGACACTCCAATTATTGAAAACAGAATTTTCTTTTTTTTTTCCACTTTATTCTCTAATTATCTTTTCTCTTTTATCAATGGAGATTATAGAAAAATATTCCTTGCCTATAATCACTATCTTTTCATTGCTTTTTTGCTTAATCTCATCGTAAAGGTTGCCCAATGCATTCCACTCTTTTCTAATTATTATTATATTAGAAACACCCATAAGATCTTTTTTGTAAGGGAGCTGGTACCCTAAAGACATAATTATCTTATAGAAACTTTTAGAGTTAATTATTTTAAATGCATTTAATTCGTCACTATTTTTAATAGTTGGGAATTCATGAATTTCAGATATAATTGTTACACCATTTAAGTCTTTAGTAAATGCAAAGCAGAACATCATATCTTCTTTTTGATAATTAGAGATTAATATTAAGAAGGTTAAAACTAATGGTTTCATAATACGTTTATTATTGCTAATTTATTTAAGGGGGTGTAATTTTGTAAAAAACAAATCTTAAATTACAAATATAGGAAGTTAGTAGTATGTTTTGTTATAAGCTTTAATTTGATTTTAAAAACCCTTAATCCAATTTAAAAATAAATACTTGTAAACGCTCGTAATCAGCACGGTGCAATTTTTATTTTTACAATTGGGTCCCCACTTTTAATTTTCCAGTGTACGGTCTATGTTTGTATTCTAGTGTTTTGAAAACCAATTGTTAATATGAAGTAGGCCTGGTGCCGAGCTATATATAGCTGTTGTTGCATAGGCGCTGTGAAGAAATAAACGATACGGGACCACTTATAGCAGAGTTTCAAGTTGGGCTGTGGATATGTGGAAAAGTACTACATTGCAGGTTATCAAATCAATGGGCAGACAGAGTTAGGTTTCCACTCCCTGAATTCTATTCAAAACCACTAACTCCAACCTAAAACTGATTTTTTACCACCCTCAC